>NZ_PJBX01000133.1:0-32904 GCF_002836335.1 Psychrobacter sp. Sarcosine-02u-2
CGCCAAGTCCGTCTATGATGCAGGTTGGTTTGAGATTAAGCGGCAACTGACCTATAAGTGCGAGAACGCAGGTTGCTACTATGATGAGGTAAATGAAAGTTACACCACCCAAACTTGTTCGTGTTGTGGCTCACGCCAAAATAGTCCGAAAGGTAGGACGGGTCTTGGAATAAGAGAATGGCTTTGCGAGTGCGGTGTCACTCATGACCGCGATATTAATGCGGCAAAAAATATTCTCGCGCTCGGGCTTGAGCGTCTAGTAGTAGGAATCCCCTCACTTTAGGGAGGGGAGGAAGTCAAATTAACATTGACTGTAATTGACACTAACGCCGCGGGTAGCAGTGGGGATGCGGTTATCAGCATAAATAGCAAGACCACCGCGAGCGGTTTCTTTATATTTATCAGACATATCCGCGCCTGTCTGCTTCATGGTTTCAATGGCTTTATCCAATGAGACAAAGTGCTGACCATTGCCGCGGCAGGCAAGACGAGCGGCGTTAATGGCTTTTACCGCGCCCATCGCATTGCGCTCAATACAAGGGACTTGTACCAAGCCGCCAATCGGGTCACAAGTCAGACCTAAATTATGCTCGATACCAATCTCGGCGGCATTCAAACATTGCGCTGGCGAGCCATCCATAATCTCTGCCAATGCCGAACCTGCCATGGCACAGGCTGAACCGACTTCGCCCTGACAGCCCACTTCAGCCCCAGAGATAGAAGCGTTTTGTTTAATTAAGCTGCCAATGGCGGTGGCATTTAATAAAAACTTACGGACGCCATCTTGGTTATAATTGGGTAAAAAGTCACGATAATAGTGCAAGACCGCAGGAATAATACCCGCCGCACCATTGGTCGGTGCTGTGACAACTTTACCGCCATTGGCATTTTCTTCATTGACGGCAAGTGCATACAAATCAACCCAATCCATCGCTGCAAGCTTATCGGTTTTGGCGATAGGCAAGTCTTTTTCAGCGCATAGTTGATTATGTAAATCGTGAGCGCGGCGTTTAACATCAAGTCCGCCCGGTAAAATGCCACTGTTTTTACAACCTTGAGTCACACAGTCCTGCATCACCTCCCAAATCGTATCTAAATAGCTAAAGATATCTGCTTGATTGCGATAGTGACATTCGTTAGCGAGTACCAGCTCACTGATACTTAACCCATGCTCACGGCATTGTTCAAGCAACTCTGCGGCAGTATTAAAAGGGTAGGGAACGATATCAATCGTTGGGCTGGCATGATCCTCATCGGGATTGTTTGCGTCATCTTCGTTGATAACGAAACCGCCACCAACCGAATAATAGGTTTGCTGGTACTTGCTACCATCGGCCAATAACGCGCGGATGGTCAAGGCATTAGGATGATAAGGCAATACCGTATCATCGTACCAATACATATCGCGCTCGCTATCGAAGTCGATAATATGTTTGCCTGATAAATTAAGCTGTTTATCAGCAAAAATAGGCGCTAGATATTCGCCAGTCAAGCGAGTATCAATGGTACTCGGCGTATGTCCAAGTAAACCCAAATATATCGCCGTATCGGTTGCATGTCCTTTACCGGTAGCGGCCAAAGAGCCATAAAGCTCGATTTCAATATTTTTAATCGTCGTTAATGGGCTTTGCTTAAGCAATGACGTCAAAAATAAATTGGCCGCCACCATGGGCCCGACCGTATGAGAGCTCGACGGTCCAATACCAATTTTAAATAAGTCGAAAACACTAATCATATAAATACCAATAAATTGTCAGTGCATCAGCATATGTGATAAATAGGCTTAAGTACTGGTGTGAAAAAAGATAATAGATAACGGCCCCCAAAGCCTTGATAAATACAGCACAATGACAAGAGCAGACATTTATTTAAATGCACACTTTAATAAATGTGAGTATTTAAAAAACATGGGATATTATCTATAAATGTCTCCCAGTATAGGCGTACAGAGGCCTGCTGAATAATAACTTTTATTTATCATAGAACTCCGTTATCATGCTCGCAGCCATTACCTGTGTAACATCCTGTAATCTTGCTAACACTATATAGTGAACAACGTCGCAGAAATCCTTAAACTACTTTTAATAGAACCTATTTGACGGTCTGCATTTGGTCAAAGTAAATGACTTTCCTGCTGTTATCGTTTTTTAATTCCTCTATAGTTGTTGATGATTGGCATGACTTAGTTGTTATCGTTTTGACTGAATTCATATCTGTATTCTCATAGTTGTATTTCTCACAGTTTTTTAGCTGACTAATATTCTCTCAGCTCAAATAGGACAGCGCATGACAACTCCCGAACCTCATTCTCCAAACCCCGAAAATAGCACCCAAGAATCTGCTTCGCACAATGCATTAGAAGCGGCTGGTATTGATGCAGCTGCGACGAGTTATCCGCACAATCCAGACTTTGATAATGGTCGTTGGTTTCCAACGTGGCGTCCGTATGGCGGTGATTTGGATCGTGATCCGGTCGGTATCAATGAGTATTTGCCGCCAGCAAAGAGCGTGTTATTAGGTGTGCAGCATACTTTTGCGATGTTTGGGGCGACGGTGCTGGCGCCATTATTAATGGGCTTTGACCCCAATTTAGCCATTTTGATGTCCGGTATTTGTACGGTGATGTTTTTTATGATTACCGGTGGGCGTATGCCTAGTTATTTGGGCTCAAGCTTTGCCTTTATTGGGCCGGTTATTGCGGTGACGGCTTATGCAGGCGTGGGATTTAATGACAATTTGAATGTCGCCTTGGGCGGTATCATGGCATGCGGCATCATTTATGCGCTGATAGGTCTATTGGTCATGAAGACGGGTACAGGCTGGATTGAGCGTTTGATGCCGCCCATTGTTACCGGTGCCATTGTGATGATTATTGGTTTGAATTTAGCACCAGTGACCATTCAAGGGGTATCTGCCAACCAGTTTGATGCATGGATGGCTACGCTGACGGTATTGTTTATCAGTGGGGTGGCGGTATTTACCCGCGGTATGCTGCGCCGTTTGCTGCTGTTGGTTGGCTTGATATTGTCTTATATCGCTTATTTCTTTATGACCAATGTGCTCGGTTATGGCGTTCCGATTGACTTTACTAGTGTATCAGCAGCATCATGGTTTGGTCTGCCAAGTATTCATACGCCGCATTTTGAGATGAGTGCGATTATATTAATTGCGCCTGTTGCCTTTATTTTAGTGGCCGAAAACTTAGGGCACTTTAAAGCGGTCGAAGGTATGACTAAAGCACGAGTAACGCCTTATATGGGTCGGGCATTTTTTGCTGATGGTTTAGCAACGACGTTTTCAGCGGGTTTTGGTGGTACAGGTGTGACCACTTATGCAGAAAACATCGGTGTCATGGCTGTGACCAAAGTATATAGCACGACGATTTTTGTGGTAGCAGGTCTGGTGGCTATCTTGCTTGGGTTATCACCAAAGTTTGGCGCAATTATTCAAACGATACCGGCGGCTTTATTGGGCGGCGCATCTATTGTGGTATTTGGTTTGATTGCGATTGCAGGGGCAAAAATTTGGATAGACAATCATATCGATTTTAGCAAAAACAGCAATTTAATCATTGCCGCGGTCACCGTTATTATGGGTACGGGTAATTTTAGCTTGCATCTAGGCGGCTTTGATTTGGGCGGTATCGGAACGGCTACTTTAACGGCTATTGTGCTAAATGCTTTATTTAATCGACAAAAAGATTAACCGTCAAAAAGATTGATTTGTTCATCGTAAAAAAAGCCACAATAAGTATTGTGGCTTTTACTTATTGTGGCTTTTATTCATTACCGCTTTATTTATAATTTCGTTTATAGAATCTGGCAAAAAAACGATAACGGCGTAGTGCGCGTGGCTTAGGTTTTAACGACCCTAAATAAATGGCAAACATCGTCAGTAGCGCGCCGCTCCATTGCAGCGTATTAATCGGTTTATCAAGCCAGCTATAATCAATCACCAAGGCCGCAATGGGCTCGGTTAATAAGAGCAGCCCTGTCAATGCTAAAGACAGCTTAGGAATCGAGTAGGCGATAAGCCCCCACGCCAAGCATTGCATCACCGTGCCATAAATCAATATCCAACCAATCTCAGACCAAGTACTGGGCAAAATATTACCCATATCAAAGATAAACATCGGCAGAATCATTGCTATGACGCCGCCGATACTCACCAGCTGCATCAGCATAAATATCGGCGTTGGCTCAGTATCATGGGTTTTACGGATAAAGGTCATGGACGCGGCAAGCATGGCACCTGAGACGATGCCCGTGACAAACCCCCAAGTCGCAGCGGTATTTTGCGCAAACTCAGGGCTACCTATCATTGCCACGCCTAGCATGGCTAAAAATAAACTGATGAGCTGCAAAATAGATTGCCGCTCATTAAAGTATAAAAAGCCAATGGCCGCCAAAAAGAAAATCTGCAAGCTATTAAGCAAGGTTGAGATACCGGGACCGACCGCATAAATACTCTCATGCCATAGTGCCAAATCGAGTCCTAAAAACGCGCCTGATAATAGACCGTAAAAAACAGCACGCTTTGAGCGCGGAAGTCGTTGCCCTGTCATTTTAGCCAATATAGCAAACACCACGCCAGAAATAGCCAGTCGCCAAAATGACATTGCCCAGCCACCGATATCGACATGGGCGACAATTAAGCTGCCCAAACCAAAAATAACGCAACCAATGACCAAGCCAGTAGCGGCGGAGCGTGAAGAGGCGATAGCCATGCAATATCCTTATCTCATTACTATGTTACTTTTTTAAAATGCTTTTTAAGTGTGGTTTGCTAAAGAGTTGATTTGTATAGACAGGCCATATTGTCAGTGTTTTGCTCTTGAATTGGAATGCTTTGGTGCAATTTATTTTATAATGACTTATCACTCACCATAGATAAATAAAGCGGTCACCTTCTTACAGCAATAGCATTGGCGCACAAGCTGCCATTTGTTATTCTATCATCTATTTGTATTTTGAAGCACATCCTGTTTTAAAATAGTGATACTCTTCAAATACTTAACTTAATATAGTGAATTTTATATAAAATAGAGACATGATATTTTTGTGCGAAACTGTCGTAAATTTTCTTCGCTTGCTGTGCGCTTCGCTCTCCAGAGGCTTCAAAAAATCTATGACAGTTCCGCTATATCGTTTTTACAATGAACTCCCCATATATTCACAGTGCTTCTATTACTTTTAGCCTAGGTTTGCTTATGCTGCAACGTTCTATATCGAAACGACAAATAGACTTCTTATCTACACTGCTGCCACGTCGCAGTTTCATTGCGCGTCTATTTGTCATGAGCGCCATAGCTGCTACGTTTTTTGGGATGTCAAATGCACAAGCCGCCAGCTGCAAAATACCCAAAAGCTATTATAAAAATGTCTCTTGTACCTCTAGTAGTGGCTATTTCTTAGCGATAAAAGATTTCGGTGCACCAGTTGCCTTGATTGATAAGCAAGGCAAAAGTGTGCTTGATTTAACCCGTTATCAAAAAGTAGATGCCGATAAAATATCGGGTGGCTTGTTACCAGTGCTGCGCAATGGTCGGGTGGGCTATGTCAATATGCAAGGTCGCGAGGTGATCCCTGCGGTGTACGATATGCTCAAAGAAGGACAAAATTGGGCGCGTCCCGTCTCTGAAAATCGGATTGTGGTCAAGCAAAACGGTCATTATGGGGTTGTCGATACGGGCAATAAAACCATCGTGCCATTTGCCGCTGCAATTAGTGACATTGACGATTATCGTAGCGGCATGACGCGAGTACGTAAAAATCAAGCCATCAACTGGTTGGATAAAAATGGTAAACCTATATCTGACCCAAATAGTAGTGCTGCTAGTCAAACAGCGAAGAGTGCCGCTGCTAATAACATCAAGAATAATAGCAGTAATGCCAAAGAATCGCAGAAGCTAGAACCGTCTCGTGGTTTTACCACCTTGCAGCCGCGTCAACAAGACGGCAGATGGGGCTTTGTTGATGAGAATAACATCTCTATGATTACCTATTCTTTCGATGAAGTGCGACCATTTTCTGAAGGCTTGGCGGGCGTGCGTATCGATAATGAATGGGGCTTTGTCAATTTAGGCGGCGAGTTGGTGATTCCTTTTCGCTTTGATAATAGCACTGTGAGTGTGAGTGATTATTATAAAGACCAACCTGCATTTGTATTTACAAATGGCAAAGCTTGGATTGGCAATTTAGAAAACGGCAATAAAATGTGTATTGATAAAGAGGGTGACAGCATTGCTTGTGATTAATACTTAAGACTTATCATTTAATATCACGCTTAAATTTGCCGGTAAAAAAAAGAGTGTCAGAGCGATAGATCATTCATCGTTCTGACACTCTTTTTTTGCTTGAGACGGACTAGCATTAAACTTAAATGGTTATTTTTCTAGCAAGTGCTTACTAATCAAATCGACCATATAAGGCTGATAGTATTCGGGAATATCGTGTGCCATGCCTTCGATTAAATGAAAAGTTGCATTGGGTATGGTCTTTGCAACCACCCGTCCTTGCGAGGCGGGTAATAGGCCATCAGCGCTGCCATGCAGCACAATCGTCGGTGCTTTAACTTGTTTGCTATATTTGCTAATCGAGCCAGAAGCTAAGATGGCATTGAGCTGTTGTACCGTACCAAGTGGATGGAAATTACGCTGATAACGTATCTTAGCAATGTCACGTACCATGCGCACATTGACGTGTCCTGGCGTACCAACGGTTTTCATAAACCAGACGCTATGACGGACGATATCGCGCTCAGAGTGGCTCTCAGGACGATTGATAAGGGTATATAACTGCTTAGGTTTCGGCGGTTTTAAAAACGCTCGATTGGTGGTGGTAAACATCAACGCCATACGTTGCACCAAACTTGGATAACGCGCGGCGACGATTTGAGCGATCATACCGCCCATAGAAGCGCCAAGCAGATGCGTTTTACCAAGTTTTAAGGCTTTGATTAAACGTGCCGTATCTTCTGCCATGTCGGTCAAATTATAAGCAACCGGTGCGCCTTTATTTGACAGACCCGTTTGCAAGCGCATCATCATTTTCAATTGACTGATACGCGGCAAGCCATCAATCTGTACTTTAGATGACAAGCCGATATCACGATTGTCAAAACGAATCACAAAAAACCCAGCATCGATAAAGCGTTTGATAAAATTGTCGGGCCAGAAGATCATTTGTGAGCCCAGCCCCATAATCATAAGCAATGGCGGATTCTTGGGATCACCACCGGCTTCAACGCACAGCTCAATGCCATCACCAATATCTATCATTGCTTGATAAAGATGTTCGCTCAAATCAGACGGATACCAAGCATGATCGCCAAACTTTTGCCATTCAGGCGTCGGGTAATCGATTGTTGGAGAGTCGATTGTCGCAGCGCTAAGTGCTGAAGAATTAGATGGTGAAGAGCTAAGCACTGTATCATTGGTCATTTTGTCATTAAGCACTAAAGCATTGTCGGTTTCTTCTGAATTTACAGACGCGTTTGTGTGATTGGTGGGGTTTGATTCTGTCATGAAGTATCCTATTTAGATGGTCGTTGGCTTAAAATTCGAGCATCTCAAAATCAAGCTTGCCAACGCCGCATTCTGGGCACGTCCAGTCGTCTGGAATGTCTTCCCATTTGGTACCAGGCGCGATGCCTTCTTCTGGGCAGCCAAGCTCTTCGTCGTATATCCAACCGCAGACAATACATTCATAACGTTTCATAAATAGTCCTATCGATTATTTCCAGTTTTACGATTACTAATGTTTCTTTTACCAGCGTTTTTGCTATTACCAGTGGCGTTAACTAAATTAATCGGCATTTTTAAAGCAATTATTAAGTATTCTAGCCAACATTTAGCGTGTAAAAACGCACGTAGTTTAGCATATAGCGGTTATTTTCATAGTTAAGTTTACACTTGTATATTGAGATTCACCAGCTTTTATCAAGTGCCTATGCGTCACTTTCAAGGTTTTAGCAGGGCTGTCATTGCCGATTTTGCCGCCACGATAAAGCTGATTATGCTATAATTATCGCCGCTATTTTTAGCGATTGTCATCTCATTTATCACCTACCTCATTTACCACCGTCATATCATTATTTAAGTTTTATAAGTTAAGGGTTACTATGAGCGCGAATGCCGCCGTTACATCAGCTGAAGTTAAGACCACAACCGATTCATCTAATACGCTCAATACTGACCATCCATTTTGGCAAATCATTCGCACAGTACCAGACTTCCCAAAAGTTGGTATCGATTTCTATGATATTACACCGTTACTACGCAGTCATATCAATGCGGTGATTGATGAGATGTTAGCGGCTTTGCCTAAAGGTTTGCTTGATGAAGTGGATTGCTTAGGCGCCGTAGAGGCGCGTGGATTTGTATTTGCCAGTTTGCTGGCGGGACGTTTGGGTAAAGGCATGATTTTGCTGCGTAAACCCGGTAAATTACCGCCACCGGTTGCCAATAAAGCTTATGCGTTAGAATACGGCAAAGACACGCTTGAGATGCAAAATAATTTGCCGCCTGAGCGGGTATTATTGGTCGACGATATATTGGCGACAGGCGGCACGCTGATGACCGCTTATGAGCTTTGTAAATCTGCACAGCATACGGTAGTTGGCGCCTTGGTATTGTTAGATTTGGTTGCTCTGCATGGCGAGTTTCCTGTACCTGTTTATACGGTTTTAAAAGCTTAGAGAAATGGTTTTTAGCATAATAAAAAGCGCGCTGAATTAATAGTTCAGCGCGCTTTTTAATGGCATGTACTTTGTTGGTTCGTCTTGACCTGCGTTACTTGTCTTGCTGATAACTTTTACACGCCTGTTCGACGAGCAAGCGGCTAATCGTTTTTGGTTTGGTCAGCTTAAAGTCTTTGGTTGTCAGTATCGGTTTATCGGATTGCCAAGATTTTAACACTTTATCGTCAGCAGCATAGTTGACATAAGCGCGACGATAATAGCTTGCATCCTTACATGAGATAAGCCATTGTTGGTCGCTATGATGAATGCTGGTTTCTTTCACTGTTTTATTAGCGGCTTTGTCTTTATTCTCTTTTGCTTTCGCTTCATTTTCTTTAGCGTCTTTTGCGCTATCCTTTGGCGCAGGATAGGTTCTACGAATAGAGACGGTAATGTTTTCGACCTCTTTTTCATCAATAATATGAATGTCTGAGCGTTCGATAGAATCCACATCCAAGCTAAAAACAGAGCCAGTTTGGCTTTTTGAGACCTCTAACCAGTTTGCCGCATAGCCACTCATTGCAAGCGTACTACCTGCTAATATCACTGCTAGCCGTTTCATAATCGAGCCTTGCTTGTTGTTATATAAAGTCGCTTATCATAGCCAACTTGATAGAAGCAGGCAAATTACTTTTATGACAAGGGGTTCATACTGAGACAATCTCAGCACTCGTGATTAGCAGGCAAACGCATAAAATATATAAATATCGCAGTTAATCTCGCATCGCCGCGAGCATTTGCGCAAGCTCATCACGCGCACCGATAAAGCCATCGATACCCTTGGGTAATAAGTCTTGGGTGACGATATCTTGCTGATAAGCGGCACTGAACTCGTCATGGGTTAAGCTGACCTTCGCCATGTCGGGCAAATCCATTGACATACTTGGTGACAGTTGGCGTGTCACTTCGACATCCATGGCTGCCAGCTCATCAATCAGATTGGGCGCGATGGTCAATAGATCACAGCCAGCTAGTGCTAATATTTGCTCGGTCGAGCGGAAACTTGCGCCCATCACTTGGGTCTTATAGCCATGTTGTTTGTAGTATTGGTAAATAAGCTTGACCGATTGCACACCCATATCATCTGAAGCAGGGACATTTTGGCGGTTTTGCTGACGTTTTTGCCAGTCTAAAATACGTCCAACAAAAGGCGAGATTAGGGTAACGCCCGCATCGGCACAAGCAATCGCTTGATGTTGACCGAATAATAACGTCAAGTTGCAGTGAATTCCCTGAGTTTCAAGGTAACGCGCCGCTTCAATACCTTGCCAGGTTGCGGCCATCTTAATCAATACGCGCTCTGAATCAATACCTGCTTTTTGGTAGGCTTCCATAAAGCTGAGCGCTTTATCAATGGTGGCTTGAGTGTCATAAGATAAGCGTGCATCGACTTCGGTTGAAACGCGACCTTCAATCAATGCCAAAATATTACAGCCGATTTGAACGGTTAATTCATCAATCACTGCATCGACATCACCGCGATGGCGACTCATGGTTTCTGACATCAGCGCTTCATTGTCCGGATGAATCAGCGCTTTGGTAATAAGGCTTGGATTGGTCGTGGCATCGATGGGTTTTAGACGCGCAATGGCGGCAAGGTCGCCCGTATCAGCGACAATAGTGGTCATGGTGCGAAGCTGTTGTAATGCGCTCATCAGATATCCTATGATTAATTTACGTTTTGATGTTTTTATTTAGCCGTGTTATTTAGATTGGTTATTTCAGTTAGTTGCTTATGAATTTTCATTGATAAAGCGATTTATCATGGCGGTATGGTGAATTTAACGGCTATCTTTAAACTGTATCATATATTTGGACGGTTGTAGCCTGATAGTTTTATAGGGTATAGCGTTTATCGTGCATAACTGTGCTAAGATTTATGGCAAATTGCTTATTTGCGCGTATTTACGAATGGGCACTGTCGATAGTTTTTGCTATAGTAGAGCCGATCCACTGTTTGGCTCGCTAAACATGAGAACTAAGCGAGCATTTATTATTAAAATAAGCAGGTTACCTAGCTAATAGACAACAGTCATAAACTTTAGCAATAATATTAGAAAAAGGATGGGCGGTAATGAGTGAGCAGTCACCAGAGCAAAATGTAGACAATCTAAACCAAACCCCTGCAAGTGTTGATGGGGCTGCAACTGATAAAGCGTTTTTAAACACATTGCGCCAAAGTATTGATGCAGTTGACTGCGAAATTCAAACGCTCATTAATAACCGTGCCAAATTGGCGCAGCAAGTAGCGACGGTAAAAAAAGACCACGTTGCCAATAGTCCTGATGCCGAAAAAACCAATCCTATTTTTTATCGTCCTGAGCGTGAAGCGCAAGTGTTAAAGGCGGTGATGGAACGTAATACTGGGCCCATCGCCGATGAAAAAATGGCGCGTTTGTTCCGCGAAATCATGTCAGTCTGCCTTGACTTGGAAGCACCGCAGCGTATTGCGTTCTTAGGCCCTGTCGGCACCTTTACCCATGCCGCCGCTTTAAAGCATTTTGGTAAAGCCGCCGATACCGTGCCGCTAAATACTATTACTGACGTCTTCCGAGAAGTTGAAGCAGGCACAGCAATGTATGGCGTGGTACCAGTTGAAAACTCGTCAGAGGGCGTGGTTAACCATACCTTAGATGGCTTCTTATCTTCTAGCTTAAAGATAATCGGTGAAGTTGAGTTGCCTATTCATCAAAACTTCTTGGTTGCTGAACACACCAAAATTGATGGCTTAAGCCGTATCTACTCACATCAGCAGTCATTGGCGCAGTGCCGCCATTGGCTCGATGTTAATTTCCCAAATGTTGAGCGTGTGGCGGTATCGAGCAATGGTGAAGCGGCCCGCCGTCTCAAAAACGAATGGCATTCAGCGGCAATCGCCGGTGATGTGGCAGCGGCAGAGTACGATTTACATAAGCTGTATTCAAACATCGAAGACAATCCTAGCAATACCACGCGTTTCCTAATTATCGGTCACGAGGCGATTGCGCCATCGGGTCAAGATAAAACTTCAATTATGGTTTCAGCGCATGATAAAGCAGGCGCCCTGATCGAAATCTTAAAGCCCTTGTCTTATCATGGCGTGTCGATGACCAGTATCGAGACGCGTCCTGAACGTCCAAATAAATGGGCTTACGTGTTCTTTATCGATATGGATGGCCACATCGAAGACGCAAATGTGAGTGCAGCAATTGCTGATATCCGTCCATTGGTCAAAGATTTGCGCATTTTAGGTTCTTATCCAAAAGCCGTGCTATAAAGCTGGCTTAATAGAATGGTTTTAACAGTAGGGATTCATCAACAGTAAATGCCTTATCACATCCAAGGATAAATCATGCAGTCATCACAGTCGACAGAGTCAAATTTATCACCGCTAGTGCCGGCCTATGACAGTATTTTAGAGCTAATGCCTTATCAGACGGGCAAGCCGGTTGAAGAGTTGACACGCGAGTACGGTGTCTCAGATGTGGTCA
This sequence comes from Psychrobacter sp. Sarcosine-02u-2, assembly GCF_002836335.1. Lineage (NCBI taxonomy): Bacteria > Pseudomonadati > Pseudomonadota > Gammaproteobacteria > Moraxellales > Moraxellaceae > Psychrobacter > Psychrobacter sp. Sarcosine-02u-2. The sequence goes on from NZ_PJBX01000133.1 coordinate 12,210, forward strand.
AGCTTGCTAGTAATGAAAATCCACTGGGCTGCTCACCGCATGTCACGCTTGCGATTACCGAGCAACTGGGTCAGCTGGCACGTTATCCTGATGGCAATGGTTATTATCTCAAACAAGCACTTGCTGACTTTAACGATGTTGGTGTCGACCAGATTACTTTAGGTAATGGCTCTGATGATTTGCTTGATATCTTAGCGCGTAGTTTTGCTGGCGTCGATGATGCGATTATTTATAGTCAGTATGCTTTTATCGTTTATCCGATGCTGGCCAAAATGCAAGGCGCAAAAGGCGTGGAAGTGCCAGCCAATCGTTTTGGTCATGATTTAAAGGCGATGAGTCAGGCGGTAGCGGACAATCCTAATAGCAAAATGGTCTTTATCGCCAATCCTAATAACCCAACGGGTACGCAGCTTACGCAGCAAGAGTTACGTGCATTTGTGGCTAGTGTGCCAAGCTCAGTGTTGGTGGTACTAGATGAAGCCTATATCGAATATAGTCCTGAGAGTAATAATAGAGCGCTGCTCGATGAATTTGAGAATGTGGTTATTGTACGTACTTTTTCAAAAGCCTATGGGCTAGCAGGTTTGCGTGTTGGTTATGCGCTAAGCTCAGTCGCTGTCGCCGATTTACTCAATCGCATTCGTCAGCCCTTTAACGTTAGTAGAGTCGCTTTAGCTGCTGCCAATGCTGCGCTTGCAGACCAAGACTTTATTGAAAAAACAAGACTTAATAACCAAGAGCAAATGCGCTGGTTAGAAAAGCAGTTTGATGCCTTGGGGCTAGGGTTTATTAAGTCGCATGCCAACTTTATCATGGTTGAAATAGAAGTTGAGATGGAAGACATAAACGCGGCTGCCATTTATCAAGCATTGCTAGAGCAAGGCGTGATAGTGCGTCCATTAGCAGGTTATGGTTTGCTCAATTGGCTGCGTATTACGGTAGGGGTTGCAGAAGATAATATGCGCCTGATTGATACCTTGCGCTCAATACTGACTGAAGATTAATAAAAAAGTAGTTATCCGTATTTTAATCAAAAAATAAATCAATTTTACGACGCCAATATCAGCATGCTTTATGCCTACTGATGCTGGTTTGTTGAAAGAGAAACGCCGTGAGTCGCCAGCAAAACAACCTTAGCAATCAAAATATAAGTAATCGAAACTTAAGCAATCAACCCATAACCAACCAAAACAATCATATGCAATCGTCTATACATACTCAGCCGCCATTATTTGAGCAAGTCTGTGTTATCGGTCTCGGGCTGATTGGCGCGAGTCTTGCCCAAGCCATCAAAGACCTTGGTTTAAGTGCGCGCTTGGTGGCGGTTGATCGACATGCACCAAGCATCGATGAAGCCATGCAACATGGTTTGCTAGATGCGGGTAGTGCCGTCTTAAGTGAAGTGGTATCGGGCAGCGACTTAATTGTCATCGCCGTGCCAGTGCAAGCGGTAAAGGCTGTGTTTGTCGATATCAAAACCGCGATGGATCATGGACAGCTTGCTGCTGATTGCCTCATTACTGATGTCTGTAGTACCAAGGTTAATATCATTGAGGCGGCAAAAGCGGTCTTTAGCTCGCTACCAACGGGGTTTGTCCCTGCGCATCCGATTGCTGGAGCGGAAAATTCAGGCTATCATGCCAGGCGCGCCACTCTATTTGTCAATCATAGCGTGATTATCTGTGAGCTGCCAACGACCAATGATAACGCTGTTGCTAAGCTTCGTCAGTTATGGGAAGCAGTTGGTGCGACGGTCATGCCGATGGCGGCTGAACGTCATGACGCAATATTGGCACATACCAGTCATCTGCCGCATTTGCTGGCGTTTAATTTGGTTGAACAGCTGGCAAGTCATGATGACAATTTAGATATGTTTCGCTATGCCGCAGGCGGTTTTCGCGACTTTAGCCGTATTGCCGCCAGCGACCCTAAAATGTGGCATGATATATTTTTTGCCAACCAAAGCGCGATTATAAGCGCTCTTGACGAGTATGGCGTTTATCTACAGAATATGCGCCAGCTTATCATTGATAAAGATTCGACCGCCCTCATGGGGCTTTTGGGCCGCGCGCAAGCCGCACGGCGACATTTTGGCCATATGTTAGCCAGCACCCCTTATACGGATACTTCTGCCATGTCAGCTTCTTATAATATTACTCCTAGCAACACCGTCTCTGGCACCATTACTATTCCTGGTGATAAATCTATCTCGCATCGCAGTATCATGCTTGGTAGCCTTGCCACAGGTGTCACCAACGTCACAGGGTTTTTGGAAGGAGAGGATGCGCTGGCTACCTTGCAAGCATTTCGTGATATGGGCGTGAGTATTGAAGGCCCTGATAAAGGTAAATTAACCATTCATGGCGTCGGTATGAACGGTCTAAAACCAAGCAAAACGCCCTTATATATGGGCAACTCAGGCACCAGTATGCGCCTGCTTGCCGGTATATTAGCAGCGCAGTCATTTGATAGTGTATTGACAGGCGATACCAGTCTAAATAAGCGTCCGATGGAACGTGTGGCCGCACCATTACGTGAAATGGGAGCCGTCATTCAAAGTACCGGTCATAATGGTACCGCACCGCTTAGCATTACGGGTCGAGCGAATGTTGGTGAGCCGCTCCAAGGTATGGAATATGATATGCCAGTTGCCTCTGCACAGGTTAAGTCTTGCTTATTATTGGCGGGACTTTGGGCAGAAGGTACCACGACCGTTATTCAACCTGAAGTTAGCCGCGATCATACCGAACGTATGCTCTCAGCCTTTGGTTATCCTGTGATGGTTGATGGCAATCGTGTCAGCGTCAAAGGTGGCGGTACGCTTACAGGCGGCGATATCGCCGTTCCTGCTGATATCTCATCAGCGGCTTTCTTTATGGTAGCCGCAGCTATCAGTCAGGGCAGCGAGCTGACCCTAACGCAAGTGGGTATTAATCCGACGCGTACGGGTATCATTGATATTTTAAAATTGATGAATGCTGATATTAGCCTAAGCAATGAAACCCATGTCGGCGGCGAGCCAGTGGCGGACATTACTATTCGCAGCTCAAGCCTAAAAGGTATCGAGATTCCAGAATATTTAGTACCTTTAGCGATTGATGAGTTTCCCGTATTATTTATCGCTGCTAGCTGTGCCCAAGGTCGTACGGTGTTAACCGGTGCAAAAGAGTTGCGTGTGAAAGAGTCAGATCGTATCGCCGTGATGGCAGACGGTCTACAAACACTAGGCATTGATTGTACGGTGACTGAAGATGGCCTGATTATTGAAGGTAAAGGCATCGAAGGTAAGGGCAGTAACGTTAATGAAGTGAATAACAGCCAGCCTGTCTTTGGCGGCGGACATATTACCTCGCATCATGACCATCGTATTGCCATGAGTTTTGCGGTTGCCAGCTTACGTGCAGCGAAGCAGATTACCATTGAAGGCGTTGAAACCGTCAATACCAGTTTCCCAGGATTTGCTGAGCTTGCCAATCAAATTGGTATGTCTATCAAGGTCGATAATGGCGCGGCTTAATATTGAAGTTGTTAATTACCTGACAAAATATTATTAACTTCTAAAATTTAAAGCTTTATCTTCTGAATCTGTTAAAGTCCAAAAGCTAAATTTTAAACTTGTTATAAAATTTATTTAATAATAGTTGTTGTCGTGAGCAATGTGTTGATACTTAGTTGGTATCAACGCATTGCTTTTTACTTTCTACCCTCTACGTAGTAACCCTGCGCTCTTACTTTTATCATTTGATAATGGTTTAAAAATAGGTAAGGGCGCGCTTTGCTCTAAAAAGTTGTATCGTCTTATGGCCACTCAAAATGTTGTCAAAAAACCCGTTGCTCCTATTCAAACCACCAGACGCGGTATTGCCACCGCGCTAACAGCGTTCTTTATTTGGGGTGCATTTCCGTTATACTTTAAGCAGCTCGCTGCTTATGATGCGACCGAGATTATCGGCCATCGCATTATATGGACCTTTGCCTGCTTGCTTATCGTATTGGTGCTGACCAAGCGCTGGCAATGGATTGATACGCTAAAGCAAAACCCGAGATGGATAGCATTTTCTTTTATATCGGGTTTGATTATTGCCACCAACTGGCTTACTTATGTATGGGCGGTCAACCACGACCGCATTCTTGAGGCCAGTTTGGGTTATTTTATCGGACCATTGGTCGGCGTGGCGCTCTCGATGATTTTGTTTAAAGAGCGTTTGCGCCCCTTGCAATGGGTAGCTATTGGTTTTGCGCTATTGTCCGTGCTGATTCAAGTCGTTATGATTGGTAGCCTGCCATGGATATCGCTGATTTTAGCCTTTAGTTTTAGTACTTACGGCACCATCCAGCGCCAAACACCGCTCACGGCGGTCGATGCCATGTTTGTAGAAACCACCATGTTAGTACCGATCTGTTTATGGTGGTTTTGGCAAGCTGACGTGGTGAGTAGTCAGTTAAGTTTTTGGTTTACCTCAAACATTTGGCTGCTGATGCTGGCAGGTCCGATTACGCTGATACCATTATTGTTGTTTAATAAATCGACTAAGATGGTTGCTTTTAGTATTCTAAGTTTTATGAATTATCTGACCCCGACCTTTATTTTCTTCTTGGCGGTATTCTATTATAACGAGCCTTTTGATTTACATCGTCTGGCGGTATTTGGTTTGATTTGGCTTGGGTTATTATTATTCAGTATTGACCTATGGCGCCATCGTCCGAGTAAAGCGTTAAAAGCTGCGCGCCTGCGCGACGAGGCGTTATCGTAAAATTGTTTTAAAATAAAAGTATAATAAATAAGGATAAGCGCATGTTTCATACCGAATCTGATGTGGTATTTGTCAAAGGCTTAACAGTAGAGGCGGTGATTGGTGTCTATGCCTGGGAGCGCGCTATTACGCAGCCACTCCTGATTGACATAGCGCTTGAGACGGATATTAGTAAAGCGGCTGTGTCAGACGATGTTAATGATGCGCTCAATTACAAAGCGGTCTGCGATGATGTGAGCGCATGGTGCCAAGCCATTCAAGCGCAGCTGCTTGAGCATTTGGCTGGTCAAATCGCTGATAAGCTACTGGCAAAATATAACTGTCATAAAATAACGCTCAGCGTTGCCAAGCCAACTGCTATTCAACAAGCGGATGCGGTTGGGGTGCAGATCACCCGTTATGCCAAAGGCTCAATAGCCGAATCCAATGTAAACCAAGATAGTTAATCTGATGACACATAGAGCATTGGCTGATTTGAATCTTGAAGACTTAAAACAGTGCGCGCCTGAACAGCTGCAAACGCATTCTGTATCGGCAGTGCTGCTCGCCCTCGGTAGTAATTATCAAGCTGAGAAATACTTACCACGCGCTCGAGAACAGCTTGCGGCTTTAGGTGAAATACAGCTATCAACGGCATTTCAAAATCCTGATTTTACCGCGACACCTGAGCTACCAAAACCTGACTATACCAATCAGTGTGTTTATTTAACCCTTACATCTGCCATGACCCTGCAGCAGTTGCAGCAGACTTTTAAAAAAATTGAGAGTGATTGCGGTAGAAAGCGTTGCTCTGAATCAATAAAAAACCCTATAAAAAAAGTCGCTATGGATATTGATATTTTACTAATAAAATTAGACGATAGAGAAAATAGCCTAAGCAATTATTTGGCGCCTAAAAAAATAGTCAAAAATTCAGAGCAATGGATAATCATGGCAGATCGTTATCCATTTAAGGCCCATGAAAGGGCAGGGGTTGAAGAGTTGATTTTGAGTGGGCTTTAAAGAAGTTAAATGCAGTGGCTGAGCTGTTATTAAGAATAAGTCAAAGCTATTAAATCCTTAGTATTTTCCTTCAAGTATCTCAAAATGAAAGCCGGGTACTACCCAGCTTTTATCTAATTCATATGGTTTAGCGCAAAAATCCTTACTGCGCCGTCAAACCACCATCAATAATAAATTCTGAACCTGTTGAGTAGCTCGATTCATCTGATGCTAAAAATAGCACCATACCGCTGACTTCTTCGGGCTGAGCCACACGTCTCATCGGAATGGTTTTGGCAAAAGCTTCAACTGCATCTTTGGTATCGCCTTGCATAATCATCGGGGTAGCGATGACGCCTGGGTGAATGGAGTTCACACGTATGCCATAAGGGGCGCACTCTAATGCCGCCGCTTTAGTCATACCGCGTACCGCAAATTTAGAATCGGTATAACCGATAGCGCCGCCAACCAAACCGTTAATCGATGATATATTGATGATAGAGCCTTGCTTAGCGGCTTTCATCGTTGGAATAACCGCTTTCATGCCTAAAAAGACCGATACTTGGTTAATCTCTAAAATCTTGCGATAGTCTTCCAAAGAAGTATCCAAGATAGATTTGTGCGTGGTAATACCCGCGTTATTTACTAAGACATCGATTTGACCAAATTTTACCTGTGTTTCTTTAACGACTTGTTCCCAATCATCTTCATTGGTGACATCATGTTTGATAAATAGCGCATCAGCGCCAAGTTCGGCGGCCAAGGCGTCGCCTTTATCAGAATTGATGTCGGTCAAGACGACTTTAGCACCCTCCGCCATACATAAACGCGCATGAGTTTCACCCATGCCTTGAGCTGCGCCCGTGATAATGATAACTTTGTCTTGTAAACGCGCCATGATAGTGCCTTTTTTTAATTATGAATAATAAAAGAGTATAAGACAAAATGACTAAATATTCATTAACAGTTATATAGTCTTGACTGCATATTTTATCTTTTAAACAATGTTTTTAAAGCATAGCTTTAAATCATGATAGTGAGAAAACGATGTACAACGATATATTACGCCAATCTCAACTTATCGTAGGCCTTTGATTTTTATAGAATTTAAAATTTTAATTGTTTTAACTGAAGTTTTAAAAACTAAGTAAACCAATACCTTAGAAAAATAAGTTGAGAGTGGGGTATATATTGGATTTTTGTTTTAATGAGGCAGGTAGTGAGAAGTTTTTTGAAAAAGACTTAGCGTTTGATAAGTTATTAATAGAGCGCTACAGCGATATACTTGAGCAAGCAGCGGAGGCAGAGTTTTATACGTGGCGTAGCAGCATACAAGGGCGCTTAGCAGAAATTATTATATTAGACCAGTTCTCGCGCAATATTTACCGTAATACGCCAGCGGCTTTTGCCCAAGATGCGATGTGCCTTGTACTTGCGCAAGAGGCGGTGGCTGCCGGAGCATTAGAGGCGTTTGAAACGATTGATGAACGTAAGTTTGTATTGATGCCTTATATGCACAGTGAATCAAAACTGATTCATCAGCAAGCAGAAAGGTTATTTAAACAATATACCAATGCAGACAGCATAGATGCTGAGCTCAAACACAAAGTAATTATCGATCGATTTGGCCGTTATCCGTATCGTAATGACATTTTAGGACGGGTGTCGAGTAGCGAGGAAATAGAGTTTTTGACCCAGCCTGACTCGTCATTTTTATAAATGTTGTCTGTTAACTATAGTGAGTGAAAAGTAATATAGAGACATCACGCACTGCTGATATCAATTTTTCTTGCTTGCTGTGCCTGCGCAGACAGAGGCTACAAAAAATTGATATCAGCAATACCGTTGCGTTTTTAGAATATTTTGACGATAGTTAGTCGTTAAAGCGCTATTTGTCTATTGGTTAAAATAAAAAGAGACCAATTGAATTGGCCTCTTTTTATTTAATCTCCAAGCTAGCGAGCAATTTACTTCTGCTCAGTGCCAGCTGCATCCATATCAGCACGACCGATGACATCTAAGTCTTCTAAGCACAGTTTATCGTATTCTTTTTTGCAAAAGTTTGGGTCTATCTTGCACATGGCCGCTTGTAGTTGATCGAGTCGATTTTCCGACTGCTGGATATGTTCGAGCATTTTAGCAAAGGCTTCAGCCACTGGGTCTTGTGAAGAAGGGTCAATCCCATAAGCCTGAAACGCCGTCGCTCGTGCAGTGTTAGAAGTAGGGTCTGTTTCTTGCTGGTCAGCAGTTGCACCTGCTTGCGCGGCTTTTTCTTGTTGTTTGGCGTCCTGTACTTTGGTTGTAATAGGATTGCCTTTTTCGTCATGATGGTCTGAAATCATACGAGCGGCGCTACCAACCATCGTTGCACCTGCGGGTACGGGTTTGACCACCACCGCATTTGAGCCAATTTTAGCGCCTTTACCAACCGTAAATGGTCCTAATACTTTGGCACCAGCACCGACAATGACTCCGTCCTCTAAAGTAGGATGACGTTTGCCATTATTCCATGAAACGCCGCCAAGGGTGACGCCGTGATAAAGGGTAACGTCGTTGCCAATCTCAGCCGTTTCACCAATCACTACGCCGACGCCATGGTCAATAAAAAAACGCTTGCCGATTTTAGCGGCAGGATGAATCTCAATGCCAGTGATGATACGCGAGCCATAAGAAACGGCGCGCGCCGCCAGTTTTTGCTCATTTTGCCAAAGACAATGCGCGCCGCGATGTAAAATCAGGGCGTGAATGCCAGGGTAGGTCAAGATGACTTCTAGGCTATTACGCGCAGCAGGGTCGCGATTGAATACCGCTTCGACATCTTCTTGTAGGTCTTTTTTGATACGGGCAAGCGATTTGAACAAGGAGGTTGGCAATGACATAAAGCGTCCTATCGATTGTCAGAAAAATACTGTCAGGAAAATAGTGTCAGAAAAATCACAATGACATCTTTTAAAGTTATAACAGCTTTGAGTTGTAAAATACAGTGTTGTCTTATCTGTGTGGCTCAGGCTTCTATCTGTTCAAAGACAAGTCCCGCAAATAAATGCTAAATGGCGCTAAAAACGTAATGATAAAACCATTTTTCTAATGTTTGCTAAGCTTAGCAATCAGTGCGCTTAATAGCTGATACTCTTTTTGATCCAGCTGCACGCGTGAGCCAAGTCGCGACAGTCGCGCTGGCAAGGATTTTAAATGTTCACTGTCTGCTAAGCCGCGTTGAACCATCAAGTTGGTGGTACGCTGAACGAGCTGTTGTAGTTGCTGCTGGGTGATGGCCGGCTCATCCCATTGTTGACGTAAATGCACGTCTAATATGGGCTGAACTGGGTTTACATCGTCTAAGCTTTCATCAGGGTTTTGAGCATGGGTTTGCGCATAAGCAAAGATAAAGCTGGCAATGACCTGTACGGCAGAGGCAACATTGAGCACCGGATAAGCGGGATTGGCATCGATTTGAATATGATAATCGGCGTACGCCAGCTCTTCGTTGGTCAAACCGCGGTCTTCACGACCAAATAAGATAGCGATGTTGGGCTTGCTAATAGCTTGCGGGCTTTCACTATTATTTGCTAAATTAAGCGCAGTTTGCTTATCGATAAAGTCAAACATGATGTTGGCCGCTTGCGTCGGTGTGACCACAGGACGCGGCATGTGACGGCTACGGCTGCTGGCCGCAAATACCAGCTGGCAATCCGCTATCGCCGATTCTAACGTCGGCGTTATGGTGGCTGACATTAATAATTCACTACCGCCTGCCGCGTGCGAAACACTGATTTCATCAATGGGCAGCTTGGGGTCAACAACGGTCAGACGCGATAGACCCATGGTGTGCATGGCGCGCGCCGCTGAGCCAATATTGGCAGGTAAAGTGGTATTGACCATGACAATTTGTAAGGAAGACAGATAATCGCTTACCGTAAGACTGCCGGTTGAGAGCGCTAATTTTTTCGATGGCATCAAAGTTGAGGCAGAGTCGTTACGCATTATAGCCCCAGTCTTTGTTTGATTTCTTGTTCAACCCGTTGCAATGCTACGGCGACGTCTTCAACTAAACCAGCTTGGTCACCAATAAGGCGCTCACGGCACGCTTCTTGTAATTGGCTACTAAGGCGAGTTAACTGAGTCGCACCCAAATTGGCACTGGCACCTTTTAGCGCATGCGCAAGCTCATAGCCGTTGGCATTATCCTTTTCTTGTTGTGCGCGTCTTAGTTTGACAATGCGCTCGTGACTGTCGGTAAAAAACACTTGTATCAAATCAACAAAGTCCTCTTCTAACAACTCACGCATGTCATCAAATTGCTCGTCATTGATAATCTCATCATCGTTTTGCGTATTTGTATTGTTAGGATGTTCAGTCATAATCATGTGTCCAATATTTTAAAAGTTAAAGGCTCAGCTTAGCTACTATAAAGGTGTTAGCTATAATGAAAATGTAAATTGTCTTCATTAACCATGCTCTTTAATTGCTGCAAATTGTCATCGTTAGGGTAGATGCGCCAATGCTCAGATAGCCCGACATTGGCAATACCGTATTCTTCATAAATGCTCAGCCCAAGCGGCAAGCAGTTATCATTAATAGAATCATCGGTGTTGCTAAGGGCATTATTAGCATAGCCGCCGTTTTGCAGCGCATCTTGATGCATGTCATTTTCTAGCGCCAATAAATCATTGCCGTTTTCATCGTATAAGCTGCCGCCCATCGCTGGATCGTAAGCGCCGTTTGCACCGCCGTTATTACCTTTCTCGTCCTGCTCATCGTGATAAGACAAGCGCGGCGCTGGTATGATGTCTGCTTGAGCGGATTTTAGCAAAGGCTGCATACGTGTGAGCAGATTAATATCGCTACCGTGGACTTTGATGCTAATTTTTTTCATCCAACGCAGGCGTGCATCAACCATACTCATGGCATTATCAAGACGGGCAAAAATGCGCCCGTCACGCTCACGGATACTGCCTTTAATGACGACGACTTCATCAATCTTCAACTGCTCTTTTACACGGTTAAAGCGCTCGGCATAACAGCTGACTTCTAGACGTGAGGTGCCATCGTCTAAAGTGATGACGTTACGCGTACCGAAATTGGCAATATCGATAATCAAACCCGCAAAGTAGCAGCTACCGTTATAACCCGTGTCTGCCAGCTTATCGAGGCGAGCGCCGGAGGTATAACGTTTAAGCTCATCGCGATATTCATCGATAGGATGTCCAGTTAAGTATAAACCTAAGGTATTTTTTTCCGCTTTTAGACGATGTTTATCACCCCAAATCAGCTCTGGTGTCATGATCAGTGGTGGCGCTGCGACCACGCCATCCATTTCACCGAACAGGTCCATCATGCCAAGCTCATTGTTTTGGCGGTCTTGTTCCGCAGCTTGTACGGCGCTTGGCAGTTGACTCATCAGCGCCCCGCGAATCTCGTATGCTTCGTCGCTTGGCAAGTCTGGTCGTAAAGTCGCGGCAAAATCATCAAAACAGCCCGCACTGACTAAGGCTTCCAATGTACGTTTATTGACTTTTTTAATATCAATGCGGCGGCAAAAGTCGTATAAATCTTTAAACGGTCCTTCACGTCGGCGCGCCTCAACGATAGACTCAACCGCACCTTCACCAACACCTTTAATCGCACCCAAGCCATAAATAATATTGGTCGGCGTATCGGCGACAAAATGCCACTCACTACGGTTTACCGATGGATTAACGACGGTTAAACCGAAGTTTTCGCGGCAATCATTGATAAAGAACACCACGTTATCAGTGTTGTTCATATCAGAGGTGAGTACCGCCGCCATAAATTCGGCAGGGTAGTACTGCTTTAAATAAGCCGTCTGATAAGCAAGGACGCCATAAGCAGCAGAATGCGAGCGGTTAAAACCGTAGCCAGCAAACTTTTCCATCAAGTCAAAGACGCCGCCCGATGTCGTTTCATCGATGCCTTGCGCGGTCGCACCCGTGACAAAAATATCGCGCTGTTTGGCCATTTCCTCAGGTTTTTTCTTACCCATGGCGCGGCGTAGCATATCAGCGCCGCCCAAGCTGTAGCCTGCCATGACCTGCGAGATTTGCATCACCTGTTCTTGATAGACAATAACGCCGTTGGTATTTTCTAAAATTGGCTCAAGGTTAGGATGGTCATAAATGACTTCCTCGCGGCCATGCTTACGGTCGATATACATCTCAACCATGCCTGCATCGAGTGGACCCGGACGATAGAGCGCACACATGGCAATGACGTCTTCGATATTGGTTGGTTGTAATTTGGATAGATATTTTTTCATACCCATACTTTCTAATTGAAAGACAGCCGTGGTTTTGGCTTCTTGCAGCAGCTTATAGGCTTTTTTGTCGTCTAAAGGCAAGTCCTCTAACACCAAGGCATCTTTGCCCTCGCGGGCGCGGCGCAGATTGATGTTTTCTACTGCGGCGTTAATCACCGTTAAGTTACGTAAACCCAAAAAGTCAAACTTGACCAGCCCAACGGCTTCGACGTCGTCTTTATCAAACTGACTGACGCGGTGACCTTCGTCATCACAGTAAATCGCGCTAAAGTCAGTAATTTTATGGGGAGCGATGAGGACGCCACCCGCATGCTTACCAACGTTTCGACAGACGCCTTCGAGTTTAATCGCCATTTCCCAAATCTCAATGGCATCTTCATAGTCCATATTATCGGGGTTGGAGATTAAGTCTTTTAGCTGCGGCTCTTGTTCAAGTGCTTGGCTAAGCGTAATTCCTGGGGTTTTTGGAATCAATTTGGAGATTTTATTGGCCAAAAAGTATGATTTGCTTTGTACCCGCGCCACGTCTCGTACCACCGCTTTTGCTGCCATGGTACCAAAGGTAATAATTTGCGACACCGCTTCACGGCCATAGGTTTGTGCCACATAATCAATCACGCGGTCACGACCTTCAATACAAAAGTCAATATCGAAGTCAGGCATAGAAACACGTTCAGGATTTAAGAAGCGCTCAAATAACAAGTCGTAATGAATGGGGTCGAGGTCAGTAATATTGAGCGCATAAGCGACCAAAGAGCCAGCACCAGAACCACGACCGGGTCCAACCGGTACGCCGTTGGCTTTTGCCCAGCGGATAAAGTCCATGACGATTAAGAAGTAACCTGGGAAGCCCATCGATAAGATAACTTCAAGCTCATATTCTAAGCGCTCATCGTACTTTTGGCGAAATTCACTCCAATTGTCAGTACGTGCTTCAATCGGAAAGAGCTTATCCAATCGATGATTAAGACCGCGTATTGATTCTGCGCGGAAAAACGATTCAATCGTTTCACCTTCGGGCACGGGAAATTCAGGTAGGACATTAATGCCAAGGGTCAAGGTCACATTACAGCGCGTGGCTAAACGTAAGGTATTATCAATGACCTGCGGAATATCAGCAAACAGCGCCGTCATTTCCTGCTGGGTTTTTAAATACTGCTCATCTGAATACAGCCGTGGACGATTGGGGTCGGCAAGGACATACGAGCCTGCGATACAAACGCGCGCTTCGTGAGCGTCAAAATCATCTTGCTCTAAAAAGCGCACATCGTTGTGAGCAATAATAGGAATACGATGCTTGGCACCGGCATGAATAGCCGCTTTTATAAAAGCGTCTTCGCCCGAGCGATTGGTGCGCTTGATAGCGAAATATAAGCGATCACCAAACTGTGCTTGCCATTCTGTCAGCAGCTCGTCAGCTTTTTCTGGCATAGAACTCACCAATGCCTGACCGACATCGGATTTTTCGGTAAATAAAACGATGACACCAGCGGCGTGCTCTAAAACATGGCGACGCTCAACGACTGGCACCCCATGATTGGCAGCATCGGCGCGCCCCTCGGTAAAGCCAAGCGAGACGATACGGGTGATATTTTGATAACCCTCATTGTCCATCGCCAGTAGCACCAAGCGCGTGTCCTCATTATCCATAATGATTTCACTGCCGATAATGGGCTTGATACCCGCGCCTAAGCAGGCACGATAAAATTTCACCGTCGCATAAAGGTTGGATAAATCAGTCAATGCCAGCGCACTCTGATTGTCCGCCGCTGCCGCTTTAATCAGCGGCTTGATACGCACGATAGAATCGGTAATGGAATATTCGCTGTGGATACCAAGGTGTACAAATGCCATAGAAGACTCTTACTGGTGCAATCAAAAGGGAATAAGCTGTATGATAAGAAATTTTTTATTATCAATACCTTATGGTTTTTTAAGAAGTGATAGGACGCGAAAATTGATATTTTGAGCTTTTAAAGCTGGTCGTCAATAATAGCATTATTTGGCGCAGACAGCCACCGATTCAAACGTATAAGAGAGAGGGCGAGGGTAGAAAAAGCAAGTTTAATCAGGATTAAACAGTCTTAATGAGTTTAGCCAAAAATGCCCTCTATAGGGTTAAGAATAAAGAATAGAGGGCAAGATAAACGCTAGAGAAGGGCATTATTTGCAATCGTTTTTAAAAGATTAACTTTTAAAACAAACTATCAGACTTTAATAACCCACTACCGCGGCATCGACGATACGTGGGTCAGAAGAACCATAAACGCCATTTGGGGTAAGCATAATCGACTGGGTTGAACCCATCGCTGCTTGCGGGCTAACCTTATGCCCCATTGATTCTAGTTTTTTAATCGTATCAACATTTAAGGCTTTTTCGATACGAATTTCATCGGGTAGCCATTGGTCGTGGATACGCGGCGCGTGTGTGGCTTCAGCGATATTCATATCGTGGTCAATGACATTGGAGATGACTTGCGTGACGGTAGTAATAATGCGGCTACCACCTGGGCTACCGGTAACGATATAAGGTTTGCTGTCTTTGAATACCAGCGTCGGGCTCATCGAAGACAACGGGCGTTTATTGGCCTCGACCGCATTAGCGTCGCCGCCGATTAAACCATAACCATTGGGCACGCCGGGTTTGGCAGAAAAATCATCCATCTCATTGTTTAACAAAATCCCTGTACCTTCAGCGACAAGCCCTGTGCCATAAGAGAAATTCAGCGTATAAGTATTGGCTACGGCATTGCCGTCTTTATCAACGATAGAAAAATGCGTGGTTTGATCGCTCTCGTATGGTAATGGATTATTCGCTTTAATCGTTGCTGCGGGTGTGGCTTTATTAGGATTAATTAAGCTACGTAATTTATCGGCATAAGCTTGTGAGGTTAAGCCGCTGGCAGGTACGTCAATAAAATCAGAATCACCCAAATACTCGGCGCGATCGGCATACGCTAATTGCATGGCCTCGCTCATCAAGTGAATGGTTTGCGCGCTGTTTTGACCGTAGTCTTTTAGTGGATAGCCTTCTAAGATATTTAAAATCTGCACGATATGGATACCACCAGAGGACGGCGGCGGCATGGATACAATCTCATAACCACGATAATCGCCTTTAACGGGCACGCGAGCAATCGCCCTGTAATTGGCTAAGTCTTGCAAGCTCATATTGCCGCCTGCTTCATTGACGGCTTTGACCAATTTACGCGCGGTTTCGCCTTTATAAAAACCATCAGACCCTTTTGCGGCAATCAGTTTAAGTGACTTTGCCAGCTCAGGTTGACGTAGTAGCTCACCCGGCTGATAGGCGCTGCCATCTGGTTTAAAAAATATCTTTTTGGTACTTGGCCATTTTTGTAAACGGTCACTCAACGCTTCTAATGATTCGGACAAGCCAGCGGTGACTTCAATACCGTTTTCTGCCAGTGCAATCGCTGGTGCCATAACTTGCCCGCGGCTCATGGTGCCGTGATCGTCTAGCGCTTTAAGCAAGCCTGCTACGGTGCCCGGCACGCCAACCGCTAAGCCATGATAGCGGGATAAATCACTGACCGCATTGCCGTCTTTATCGAGATACATATCACGCGAGGCGCTACTCGGCGCTTTTTCGCGATAGTCGAGTGCAACCGTTTTGCCTTGCTTAGCGTCATAAATCATCATAAATCCACCACCGCCGATGTTGCCCGCACGCGGCAACGTAACCGCTAACGCAAAGCCAACGGCGACAGCGGCATCAACGGCATTACCGCCATCTTTTAAAATCTTTAAGCCGATATCAGAGGCGAGGGCTTCTTGGGTGGCGACCATGCCGTTTTTTGCCCAAACAGGGTGATGAATGGCGTCTTCAGAATAGATAGCTTGGTCGGTTTTGGCTGTCTTGCCACTAACGACGGCTGTGCCTGTGGCGGTAGTGGGCGCTAGAGTAGAGGATTTCGATTTTGTAATGCGCTGAGTCTCGGACAATACAGTCGGATTATCAGCCATAATCGCTAAATTAATCGCACTGGTATTAATCGAGGTTGGATTGACGGTATTTTTTGCGGTCGTAGGTTTGGTTTCTGCGGCGTGAGCAGAGACCGTTAGCAATAGCGTGCTAGTGATAATCAGCGCAGCAGATTTTAGTTTTTTATGGGTGAGCGTTTGGGTGCTATGAGAATGAGAAAACAGAGTTGACATCGCAAAGTCCTTTTTACGAGGGTGAGAAAAATTCAGCTAAAAAGAGAGGTGAATAAATAAGCTTAAATAGTAACGAATATTGCCAGTAGTAGAAAGGGCTTTACTATTTTTGTTTTCAGATAAAGAAGCCCGTTATAAGGTAGTTAAGCTTTGGAAGTTTGAGAGATAAAAAAAGAGCCAAAAAAAAGCGCACCGGCTAACCGATGCGCTTTTTTAAATGTTCTTACTTTATCTAACTAATGCTTTTTTAATTCCATGGCTTATATCTTACTGCGCTTGGTTATGCATCTGACGGTTTTTTGAACCATGATGACCTTTTGCTTTTCTTTCTGATTTTAATTGCGCCATTTTTTGACGCTGTTCAGGCGTTAGTACTTGCGAGATAGCATGCTCAGTTTGCACGCGTTCAATAACGCGCTGCTTGGTCTTTGCCGCTTGTTGATCGGCTAGGCGGTTAACTGCTGCGGCATCTAAAGTTTTGGCATTGGTCAACGCTTGCATTTGTTGTTGCATTTGCGCGCGTTCTGCTTGATATTTGCTACGATCTTTTTTGTTGCCACTATATTTTTCTTGCATAATAGCTTTGATTTGTGCCTGCTGCGTCGCTGTCAAATCCAACTGCGACATAGGGCCTCTCATGCCAACTTTATGCTGCTTTTGCATGTTGGTCGTTTTTGGCGTTACTGACGTCGTATCGGTGGTGGCGTTGACACTGGTACAGCCCGTAACCGTTAAGACGCTAGATATCGCGAGTACTGAGCCTATCAATAATTTTTTCATTATCATTACCTTAATAGTTACCTTAAATTATGGAGCAAACGTTAATTATTACGAAAAGAGGTTTTTTATCTGATAATTAATGATTAGCAAGTGTCCCGGATAGCCACTATGAATCATTAATTGCCATCAGTATTTGTTGCTGATAGCCGCTATCATACGACAGCTAGAAGTTGCGAACATTTATGAAATATTAAGAAAGGTAACGTTTGTGGCGCATTGATGGATGCTTGCCTGATAATATCAACCATACTATGGCATGCTTAGAATCATTTGACTGAACAGCAATAAAGTAGAAAGGAGAGGAGGAGGATGGCAAATATTTTATTGGGTGATGATGATGAAGAGTTGACCCAACTGCTGCAAGAGTATTTGCATAATCATGGCATCCAAAGTGACTGTGTGCATGATGGCGAGGCGGTCATCGAACGCTTAAAATCAGCCATGCATGATAGTGCGCCTTATGATTTATTGGTACTCGATATTATGATGCCAAAGATAGATGGGCTCAGTGTCCTGCGTCAGCTGCCAGCGATTAGCGATATTCCAGTGATTATGTTGACGGCAAAAGGTGAGGAGATTGATCGTATTATTGGGCTGGAGCTTGGTGCCGATGATTATATTACCAAACCGTGTAACCCGCGTGAGCTGCTGGCACGTATTAACGCAGTGATTAAACGTAGCCGTATTACCGCATCGGGTGCTGCCGCCTCAGAGCACTTGCCACTGCCAGAGAGCCGGTTGCATTTGGACCAAAATCAACGACTTTGCCAAATAGATGGCGTCGAGTTACAAGTCACAGGAACAGAGTTTGACTTGTTGGTGGCGTTACTTAAACAAAAAGGCGAGGTGGTCAGCAAAGCGTGGCTGTCACAACATGTCTTACAGCGTGAGTTGCAGCCGTTTGATCGCAGCCTTGATGTGCATGTGTCGCGCCTGCGTAAAAAACTGCAACCTTTTCATGACGAGCCTATCAAGGCAATTCGTGGTAAAGGTTATCAGCTGGTGCTGTAATGACGGACGCATCGATGCTTACCTCGACATTCAAGCCAAGAATCACGCTATTTTGGCGACTATTTCTCAGTCTGTTATTGACGGTACTCATCACCTCTATCATCTCTGTTATGGTAGAACGTTGGCTCAATGGTAAAGAGCTCAGCGCTCGGATGGACGTGCAAATTGACAGTCTTTTACTCAAGCGCCAAGAAGTGGTTGCGGCGCTACAGGCTGGTGATTTATTAGCAGTCAGGCAACTTTACCGGCAAGACCGCCGGCTGATGAGTCAAATCAGGATTTATGATGAGCAGGGCGCTATTATTTTTCCGCGCTATCGCTATAGAGAAGAGCGTCAAACAAACGGTCAGGAAGTGGCGCGTGACTTGCCATCGCATCCCATTTCTGGCAGTCGTAGAGCGCATCATGATAAAAATGATAGCGCCTACGAAAAGCCCTCTTTTATTAATGCAATCCTGCATCCAGCGATGCCGAATAGAGAAGTAATTTTTGACCCTAATAATCGCCCAGAACTGGCAGATATCACCGTAGATTTGCCAGACGGGCAAACGGCCATTATACAATTGCGCCCGCACCTGCGTTTTGCTGATGTCTTGGCGCTGCAACGCGGTAATTTTACCGTGCGTTTGCTTCTCATTATTCTGTTTAGCGTGTTGGTCTGCTTTTGGCTCAGTCGTACGCTGACGCAGCGCATTGGTCGAGTTCAAGATACCGTGCACCGTATGATCGACGGCGATTATCAAGCCAATCCGCAGTTATCAACATTGGGCTCTGACGAGCTAGGTTTATTGGCAAAAGATGTGGCTTTATTATCGACTCGATTGGCTGAGAGTGAGCTTGCGCGCAAGCAGATGCTCAGTGATATCTCGCATGAGCTGCGCTCGCCACTGGCGCGCCTTGATGTGGCTACTGAACTGACGCGTGACTTTGCACCCGATGCTAGCCGTTACCTTGACCGTATCGATAAAGAGTCGACACGCATGAATGAGCTGATTGAGCAAATCATTCATATTCAATCTCTGCAAATGCAGCAATATACCATCGATAATTTAGAGAGTGATGCTGTAGACGTGGTTGAACTCATCACCGAGATTGGCAAAGACGTTTGTTTTGAGTTTCAGCATAAAGATGTGCGCTGGCAATGGACGCCGCCAGATGCTTTATCATCGTCATCTGATGCGTCTTTGACTGTGCTTGGTAATCAAGAACAGTTGCATAGTGCCTTTGAAAATATCATTCGTAACGCTTTTATGCACACTCCTGCAGATTCGACCGTTACTGCTGAAGTCACAAAAGTAAGGCTCGATAATAAAAGAGATGCCATTCAAATTAGCATAACAGACGAGGGCGGCGGGGTAGCAGAAAAAGACTTAGAGCGTATTTTTCAGCCCTTTGTACGCCTTGATAGTGCTCGCCACAGGGAAACAGGTGGCTATGGGTTGGGGTTGGCCATCGTCCATGCGGTCGTTGTCGCTCATAAAGGCCAAATTAATGTTTGTAACCGCAAAGATGGTATTCAAGGCTTGGTGGTACAGATAGTGCTGCCTATTCAATAAAAGTAAACAATATTTATTATGCCTTTAAATTCATAGAATTAGGAAGAATTAGCGTACCAGAATAACAGGCGATAAGGTGCTGGCAATGATTTCTGTCGTGGTACTGCCCAAAAATAAATGCTGAAGCTTAGAGCGTCCATAAGCGCCAATGACGATGATATCGATGTTGTTTTCAAATTGAAAGCTGAGTAAACCCTCAACCGCATCAAGTTCTAAGAGCTGATGGGTATCGACGCTAAAACCCGCTGCCTGTAAGTGTGCAGCCGCGTTATCAAGGCTTTTTTTAGAGGCTTCGTTATGATGACCGACCATAACGATATGACCTTGTAAGCCTTTTAACAGGTTGCTCTTTGCAAGCACGTGTATGGCATTTATCGCCGTTTTACTGCCATCAAATGCCACCATATATGACTGCGGCTCTTTAAATTTCTCTGAACAAATCAACACCGGTATGTTCGAGGCGCGGGCGACCGTTTCGATTTGACTGCCGATATTGATACGACTGTTTTTATGGTCCTCACCGCGCCGTCCCATGACTATGGCGCGATTTTTTTCCTGAAAATGCTCAATCGCTGGCAGCAGTTTACCGCGGCGTTGATAAATGCAAACCTTCATATTTTGAAAGCCATTTTGAATATGACTTTTTGCATCTTGTACCAAGGCATTGCTGTAGTTGTTGACCACCTGCGCCCTTTGCTCATCGAGTTCCGATAACTCATCGAGCAAAAACTGGCGACTATTAATGCCAATAGCACCTGATAAATCGCGTCTGACCGAAGCTGCTACGTCGCTCACGTGCAATAAAGCTACTGAGATATCCAGTTTGCTTGCGTACCACGCGGCATAATCACAGACTGAGCCAGTCACCGCTGAACCATCAATACAAGCCAAAACGTGCTCTTCCGTTATCATAATCTGTCCTTAGTTTTGCATTTATCTTTTGATAAGCCGACCTTTTCATCACATTAAAAATGATCTAGTAGGGGTCATCATCTTACCTCAAATATAGTCATGGCAAGATTAAAGCGCTAGGTTTTAAATGCCTTTTTATAAATATAATTTTCTTTAATTATAGAACAATATTTCACTAAAAAATATTGGTTCTACTAGGGTGTGTTGACAATTACCGTAAATGGATAATCGTCGCTGCTAAATAG
>NZ_PJBX01000109.1:0-32366 GCF_002836335.1 Psychrobacter sp. Sarcosine-02u-2
CTATTCCTTGATGTTTTTTAAGCTAGAAAAAAGGCAGGTTATTCAATAATCTGCCTTTTTATTGTGCATGCTTATCAAGTGGATAATGTTTTAAGTCTATAACTTAATCTTACTTTTTAATAAAAACTCCATCAAGGCTTTTTGCGCATATAAGCGGTTTTCCGCTTCGTCCCAGACCACTGAGCGCGGATCATCGAGCATATCGTGAGAGATTTCTTCGCCGCGATGCGCAGGCAAGCAGTGCATAAATACCACTTCGGGGTCGGCTTTATCGAGTAGTGATGGCGTAACTTGATAGGGCGCAAAACGGCGTGCGCGAGTGTTTTGCTCAGACTCTTGTCCCATACTCGCCCAGACATCGGTGACGATTAAGTTTGAATCTTTTGCTGCATCTTGCACATCTTCGACCAAGCTCACGCAATGTGAGAAGCGCTCCATCAGCTCAGGGTCAGGCTCAAAACCATAAGGGGCAGCAACACGCAGCTCAAAGCCAAACTGATTGGCTGCTTGCATGTAGGAGGCACACATATTGTTGCCATCGCCAACCCAAGTGACGATTTTATTTTCGATACTGCCACGATGCTCATAATACGTTTGCATATCAGCAAGCAGCTGGCATGGATGAAATTCGTCGGTCAGGGCGTTAATGATAGGCACACTAGAGTATTCGGCAAAGGTTTCAACTTTTTCGTGCCCAAAGGTACGAATCATAATGATATCGACCATGCTTGAGATAACGCGCGCCGAATCTTCTAGCGGCTCACCGCGTCCAAGCTGCGTGTCATTTGGCGACAAAAAGATAGCGCTGCCGCCAAACTGTCCCATGCCCGTCTCAAATGAGATACGCGTACGGGTGGATGATTTCTCAAATATCATGCCAAGCGTGCGCCCAACAAAGGGCTGATAGATCTCGCCGGCATGTTGCATTTTGCGTAATTCACAAGCGCGTTTGATGAGGTTTTCTAGTTCTTGTTTGGTTAAATCAGATAGGGTCAAAAAATGGCGCAAACTCATAGTAATCCTAGCAGTCGATCACAATCGATGAAAATGTTACGTTGTCAGTCAGTAATCATATCGCGTCAGTGCGTATACTGTGGTGACAACAAACTTTTAGTATAGCGCAATTGGGCTTAATGTAAATGTTCAATTTGCCATGATTTGGCGCTGTCTCTTTCATCTGGCAAACTGTCATGATATTCATATCTAACGATTAGGATTCTGTTATGTTTCGAGTTGGGCGCGCGCTTAGGCGGCATAGCAGCTCATAGCTAATGGTTTCAGCATGGGCGGCGACTTCATCGACATGCGGCGCATCGCCCCATAGCAACACTTTACTATTTAACGCCACGCTGTTTGGCACAGCGCTGACATCAATGACAATCATATCCATGGCTACGCGTCCGATGACCGCGCATGGGTAGCTTTGGTTGTTGTTATCGTCAATAACAGAAACATAGGCATCAGCACTCACCACGCGTGGATAGCCGTCACCATAACCGATGCTGACTAACGCTGTTTTGGTATCTTTCCCAGCAGTCCAGCGGCTGCCATAACCAATGCCGTCACCTGCGTTGACTGTTTGTAGCGCGATGATTTGGGCGCTAAATTCCATTGCTGGCTGTAAGTCCAAATCACGCGCACTTTTGTCGATGACAGGCGTGCTGCCGTAGAGCATGATGCCCGGACGTACCCAATCGTGATGATGCTCGGGGAAATTGACGATACCTGCTGAATTACACAATGAGCCTTTTACATCGCTGCTCACCGTTTCTCGTAATGTCTGTAGCATGTCGTTAAAGCGCTGGATTTGAATGGCATTTAGAGGATGAGCGCGGTCGTCGGCATTGGCAAAGTGAGTGGTTAAAATCAGCTGATAACCGGCTTTATGCAAACGTTTGGCTGCTGGAAGCAGCGTTTGGTCATTAAAGCCTAAGCGGTTCATGCCAGTATTGTATTTTAGCCAAACCACTCGAGTGGCGCTGCTAATAGGCGGCGTATTTTCTAATGCCCAGTTTAGTTGTGGCTCATGATGAATCACGCAGCTAATATCGTGCTCTATCGCCAGCTGCCATTCCTCGGCGGTAAATGCGCCTTCGATGAGACCAATGGTTTTATCCCAGCCTAATTGACGGGCTTCTAAAGCTTCCATTAAAGTAGCAACGCCGATACCATCAGCCTGTTGCTCACCTTGTTTCAATGCTGGTAGAACTGCAGCGACGCCATGACCATAAGCATTAGCCTTGACCATAGCAAGAATTTTAGCCGTCGGTACCAGTTTTTTAACTTGCGCCACATTATGAGTAATGGCGGCTGGTTTGATTGTGATAGTGCGCATAATTGCCTTCTTTATTAGCAAAGTTATTTTTATTAGTAAAACGGTTTTATCAACCAAATAGTGTGTTTAGTAATGTGTTGAAGCAATAAAGCCAGTACATCATCAATTTGGCTGATGACGCACTGGCTATTTTTATTCATAGTCGCTTTAAAGTTAGAGCTTGTTATATATATCGTTTAGTCAGCCGTTTACTCGTCATTTTCAAAGCTGACGTTTTGATAGTATTCTGGTGTCAGGTTAATAAAGCGGGTAAATTGCCCTTCAAAGCCTAAGCGGACGGTGCCGATAGGGCCGTTACGCTGTTTACCGATGATGATTTCAGCCACGCCTTTGTGGTCTGAGTTTTCATTATAAACCTCATCGCGATAAATAAACATAATCAAATCGGCATCCTGCTCAATCGCCCCCGATTCACGCAAATCCGACATAATAGGACGCTTATTAGGACGGTTTTCTAGACTGCGGTTAAGCTGCGACAGCGCAATAACCGGACATTCAAGCTCACGAGCCAAGGCTTTTAAACTACGAGAAATCTCCGAGATCTCTCCCACGCGGTTGCCATCAAGACTCGGTACTTTCATTAGCTGTAGGTAATCGACGACGATAGCGCCAAGTTTACCATCATGATTTTTGGCGATACGGCGACAGCGCGAACGCAGCTCTGAGGGCGGCAAGGCGGTACTGTCATCGATATATAAATGCTTAGATTGCAAATGCTGTATGGCGTTCATCATTTTTGCCCATTCATCTTCGTTCATTTGCCCAGACCGCAAGTGCGTCTGATTAATCGCGCCCCACGATGACAGCAAACGCATGACGATGGACTCCGCTGGCATTTCCATCGAAAATACCACAACGGGCAAATCTTCATTAAACAAAACGCCTTCCGCCAAGTTCATAGCAAAGGTGGTTTTACCCATAGACGGACGCGCCGCTACAATGATTAAATCGCCCGCTTGTAAGCCTTGGGTTTTGTTGTTTAGCTCGACGAATGGCGTTTGCAAACCAATCATGCCATCAGGATTAGACTTTAGTTCTTGAATTTTATCAATGACATTGGTCAATACTGAAGTGATACCAACGGGGCCACGTTGCTCTGCGCGTTTATTATGCTGCTCATTGATACTAAATATTTTTGCCTCAACATTGTCTAAGATATCGCTGACCGTTTGGTCTTTGGGATTATAGGCAAGGGTCAACATGTCATTGCCAGTGGTAATGAGTTGGCGTAAGGTCGATAGCTCGCGCACGCGCTGTGCATAAGCAGTGAGGTTAAACAAAGTGGCAGGACTTTGGCTCAAAATATCGGCCAAGTAGCTGTCACCGCCGGCACCTTTAAGCAGTTTTTGTGCTTCCAACCAATCATGCACCATGACCGTATCGTAAGGCTCGTTGACCGCTGCCAAATGCGCAATCGCATCAAAAATGTACTGGTGACGCCCTGCATAAAAATCGTCTTTGGTGACGATATCTGCAATCTTATCGTATGCCTCTTCGATACTCATCAAAGACGCCAGCAAGGCCTTTTCAATATCGATATTGTGCGGCGGTGTCTGATTGAGTAAGTCGTCGGTTTTTTCGTTGTCTGCCATGGGTGCCCAGTGTCTTAAAAGTCAGTTTCAAAAGTCGGTATAAAATTAATGGTGGTGTTCTAAAAAGTATGCTGGCGATAAAAGTCAATAAGAAATCTATGCTAAGTTCTCTGATTCTATAGGGCTTTTCAAGGCTTCAAAATTGTTCAAATTTTAATCAGCATACTTTTTGACACACCACCAAATTAATTATATAAGAGTATAAATAGCTATTTGCTATCAGTATTTATTTTAGGAGTGATACCGTCAAGCAAGCGCGACATAGCTCTACGAGAGAAGTACCAAAACGTGGTCTCAGCGCTTGCTGGTAAATGTTACAATGAAAGGCGAAAGTTTAACACATTCTAGCGTTTTTTCGGCTGCTATCAGTAATTATCTATAAAAATGCCATCTGCTATGATATAAAATTTGCGATGTCTTAGACCCTCTTAAACGCTCGTTTTCATAATAATAAATCCAATAAAAACACATTCTTAATATCAAACTAGGATATTTTACTATGCAAAAAAGACTACCATTATTAATCACAACCGGTGAGCCTGCTGGCATTGGTATGGATGTCGTGCTGCTATTAGCAGCTGAGGGTAAATTGCAGGATTTTAAGCGTCCAATCTGGGTTACTGCTGATAGCGCCGCAATGCAAAAGCGCGCTAATATGCTGGTAACAGCAGGCGTGCTCGAGAGCTGTCCATTTTGGCAAATTGTCGATTTAGACATCGCAGCCGATAACTTTTTAGAGCAGATGTCACAGCAAATTATTGATGACAATAATAATGACAATCATGCTTTTATCCTGCTGAATACCCCTTGTGCTGAACCCGTTGTCTGCGGAAAAATTAATACTCGCAATTCGGACATGGTTGCCAAACAAGTGGACATCGCCCATCAGTTAGCGACCAACAAAACAGTCGCTGCCATCGTCACAGGGCCATTGCAAAAATCTGCCTTAATAGATGCTGATATTAAACTGCTCGATGGCACCATGTTTAGCGGTCATACCGAGTTTTTTATGCAGCAAAGTGGCTGTGAGAAAGTCGTGATGATGCTTGCCAATCAAGCCATGAAAGTGGCGCTTGTTACTACGCATTTAGCACTAAAAGACATACCTGCGGCTATCACTGCTGACAATGTACGCCAAACGGTACAAATTGTCATTGACGATATGCGCGAGAAGTTTGGTTTAACACAGCCACGTATTTTGGTTTGCGGTCTCAATCCGCATGCAGGCGAGGGTGGATATTTGGGTACTGAAGAGATTGAGATTATCAATCCCGTATTGCGTGAGTTTATCGACGTAGGCGTCGATATATCAGAAGCAATGCCAGCGGATACCTTATTTACCCCAAGACATTTAGCCAACTGTGACGCGGTCATTGCTATGTATCATGACCAAGGTTTGCCGGTGCTCAAATCGCACGGCTTTGGCGATACAGTCAATCTTACCTTGGGGTTGCCGTATATTCGTACCTCAGTTGATCACGGTACGGCGCTTGATTTAGCAGGGCGCGGCGGCGCAAGTGCGACCAGCTTATACCAAGCATTATTGATGGCCAATGAGATGGCAGATAAATCTCTTGTTAATAGACCTCTTATATAAAACTGCTACACTCGAAGAGTGTCACGCAGTATTGGGTAACTCTGTTGTGGATAATGGCTATTTATGAATCATCAAACACGGTCTAATATAAGTGGTTCCGTTATACCAGTCTGTTTTAAGTAGTCTGTTAATAGGTTTAGAGGGTGAAATAGTTGGTTCCCTTGGGGTATACCCTTTAAAAAGGACAATAGTATGTTAGTTAAGTTGTTTTGGACTGATAGATGGAATAATGGAAATTTATATCCAGAAGGTATAATTTTAGAAAATAGTTCAAATATAAAGGGACTAATTTTCAACCTCTTGAATGATGATGGAGGACTTGGATTGAGCTATCTAGGAAACTGGATAGATGAAGGGCTTAAAGAAATTAAAAAGGTGAAACAAGGGAGCTTGGGCTTTTACGATATGTGGGGGCAATCTTGGGGAGCAGAGGTTAGAAAGGATGAAGTATTAATTTATTGGGGTTATGACGATACAGAACTAGAAGAAACAATGAATTTTTCTAGTTTTTATAAAATACTAACTAATTGGATGGTTCTGATAGGTAAAACACCATGCTTAGAAACAGAAATGTCATTCCAGTGTTGAAATGATCTGTGCTTTATAGTTATTAATTTCACATCTAATGCTAGCAGTTAGATGCCTGTATAGCGCACCGATCAACATGATCCCGAGGTAATAAAGTAGTGATCAAATAAAAAAGCTTTAAACCTTATCCAATAGAAATACTGCCTGATGGATTCATCTATCCTGCTCGTTATCTACAATTAGCAAACTGCACGAAAACAGTTCAGTCCGATGAATATTTTCAATGGTGGTTTTATGAATTTGGCACACAGGCAGCTGAATTAGCTTTCACACTAAGAAATGAGGATATCGAAGGTTTTAACCTAGTCCCTTTTGCTAAAAATGGTGATTGGTTAGCAAATTTTGATGGTGATGATTTTTCAGGAGATCCCAAAGTCATTGTTGTCGATCTTGGTGATTTACCTTTTCATATGACATGCGAAAACTTTACAGATTGGTTGGCTAAAGCTGAGCAAGATTATTGGCGATAGCTCACCATAATAGTTTAATGTCTTGTACACCCTGAAGTACACTGCAACCATTTTAGAAATTTGAAACCGTTAATACTATTAGCCCACAGCCAAAGATTCAAGTCCTCACTAGGGTACCATGCTCATTCTCATAATCGTCATTATAATAAAGGATTTTAGAACAAAAATAAGGCACTGTGTCGGTTGTGATAAGGTATGGATAGTTTATTAATAAAATGTCTCAAAAATACAGTGTAATTATGAGCTGTGCTATAATTTCGTATTACAAAGCCAGCAAATAAAAGCGCATATAAATCCAGCACATTGCTGCCATAGCGCTATAGTCCATTTATCTTTTATCGATTAAGACCTTTTTATGTCCAAAACTACGTTTGATGCTCAATCTATTTCTAACAGCCTACGCGCTGCCAAACACCAACCGCGTAAACGCTTTGGTCAAAACTTCTTACATGACCGTAGTGTTATTCGTGAGATTGTTGAGAGCATTCGTTTAGAGCGTGACGATAATTTGGTCGAGATTGGGCCAGGTATGGGCGCGCTGACTGAACCGCTATTAGCAGAAGTCGATGCGATGACCGTGGTCGAGCTGGATCGTGATTTGGCAGATAGTTTGCGCATTCGTATTGGGGCTAATAGCCATCCAAACTTTACGATTATTAAAGACAATGCCATGCATGTTGATTATCGTGAGCTGTATAGCTCTGAGCGCGGCAAGCTGCGCGTCGTAGGTAATCTACCTTATAATATTTCTACGCCGATACTCTTTCATTTGCTCAGTTATGCTGATGTCATTCAAGACATGCATTTTATGCTGCAAAAAGAAGTGGTTGAGCGTATCACCGCTGAAGTTGGCAGCAAAACCTATGGTCGTCTATCGGTCATCATGCAATATCATTGCGATACCGATTATTTATTGACCGTACCGCGCGGCGCCTTTAATCCGCCGCCAAAAGTCACCAGTGCGGTTTTTCGCTTGACGCCGCATATCAATAAACCAATCGTAGCAGAAGATGAGGAATATTTCGCACTTGTGGTACGTGAGACCTTTAACCATCGCCGTAAGACACTACGCGCTATTTTTAAAAATTCTACGTTATTGCCGACGCTGAGCGAAGCCGATTTTGCCGCTTGCGACATCGATCCACAAGCGCGTCCGGAAGTGTTAAGTGTGAAAGATTTTGTCAATTTAAGCAATCAAGCGCGTCACTTAGCCTCTTAATTTATTAGAAGCTTAATTTATCAAACAAAAATGATAGAGGGTTTATGAGTTTTCGCCATCAATATGTCATCGGTGATTTGCAAGGTTGCTATGCGGCCTACCTGCAATTACTTGAAACTTTAGATTTTGACCCAGCGCAAGATAAGTTATGGTTTGCCGGCGACTTGGTGGCACGCGGTGAAGATTCGTTAAGTACCTTACGTCATGTCAAAGCACTATGTGAACAAGGAGCTGCGGCAACGGTATTGGGTAATCACGATATCAATTTAATTGCGGTTTGGCGCGGGGCAACAGCGCTCAAGAAAAAAGATAAGACCGCACCTATCTTTGCTGCCGATGATTGCGATGAATTGTTAGAATGGCTACGCCATCAGCCACTACTGGCTTATCCTGATGAGCAGACGGTATTGGTACATGCGGGTATCCCACCGCATTGGACGATTAAGGCGGCGTCGAAATATGCACAGCAGTTAGAGGCCCAACTAAAAGGCAGCTTAGAACAGCTTGATCGCTTATTGCCGAATCTATATAGCAAAACTGCCGATGAATGGCATGCAGACATTCATGGCTATACCAAAATGCGAGCAATTGCTAATTATTTCACCCGTATGCGCTTATGCAAACAAGATGGCACGCTCGAATTTGATTTTTCAGCAGGATTAGATGAGCCCATGCCAAAGGATTTTTTGCCTTGGTTTGAATGGCAGGTACCACGTGCACGCAAGATTTTATTTGGTCATTGGGCGGCGCTTAAAGCTGAGATTGATTTACCGCATGCGCGTGCGCTTGATGGTGGCTGTGTTTGGGGTAATTATCTATTTGCTTATCGCTTGGGCGACGGCAAAGCCATCACCTCAAACACTCACTGCCTACCACCAACAGAAGAACCAACAGAAAAATAGTCATGCCACTTTATATGCTATAGTGAGTGAAAAGTAATATCGATATATCAGCAATACTGTAGCGTTTTTAGGTTATTTTGACTATATTGTCTTAGATAAAATCTGTAAAAAACTAATTTATCATTTAATTCGTAAATTAAAAAAACCGTTAGTTAAGCTGCTATTTAAGCCACCAATACCGTCCCCTTAACTGGGTAGGTTTGGTGGCTTTTTCGGTTTAGGCAAGGGCGTTTTGGCATCGCCAGCAGCTTTACTATCAGGATTGCTGTCGTCGTCTTTATACGACTTATCGTATTGGATGTCATTACTATAAGGGACGCTATTTAGCTCCTCATCTATTAGTCCATCATCGAGGTCGATCGTTTTTTTGGCGCTTACTGGCTTAGTAGTACTGTGCGTTTCTCGACTTTTCAGCGCCGCGTCGGCATGACTATCCGATATATTATTATCATAATCTATATCAGTAATGGCCTGCTCATTTTGCATGCTTTTTTGCTTAGATTTGGGCAGAATTTTGACGTCAGATAAACGGCGTACCACATAGTTATGCGGTATGGTCTGTCCGCCTTTATGAGCATTGGTATCATCAAAAATCATGTGACCTTGGCTATCGATACGAGCGTATTTCATAGGTTTGTCACGTGGCCAAAAAAAGTCGGACGGGTGGGTCAGCATATGACTAAAAAGCTGCTTGGTTAAACGGCTCCATTCCATAAACTTGACTTCTTTAGAGCGCAGTGCGACAAACAATGCCAGCGAGAAACTGACCATGAGGTTGACCATACCGATAAGGGCAACGCCCAAAATAGAGATGAAAAAAACCGTCCAATCCCATTGATTAGCAGGTATGTGAAATAGCCCATGCGCCAGATTCGCCGAGGCAAAAGCGATATGACGTATGTCAATCGGTAAGCCAAATATAAAACCTATGGTAGCCGTACTGCCTAAGAACACCCCGAATAAAAAGTTGCCCATAATGGCGCCGAGATTGGCTTCGATAAAGCCGCCTAAACGCTGAAGCCAAGCTTTGGGTAATAAGTATTGCAAAAGCTTATGACGCTGAATACGGGCGCCGATTTGGTTATAAACCGCCAGATTATCATAGTAACCTGCGATAAGACCGGCTAAAAATAAATACACGCCAGCGATAGCCGCATGAGGAAGTGCTAGTGAGTGAAAGGGGTCAAGGTCATGCAATAAGTGTGCGGCTTTGTCAGTATTGAGCATCGGAGTACCAGTATACTGTAACCACGCAAACGAGATAATCAGGGCAACAGGTATGGCTAACATGACGTTACCCATAATCGCAACAAACTGGGTACGTAAAATATCGACCACTAGCTCTGATAACTTGTTTAATTGGTGCGATTTCTTACCAGAACCGTCAGAGATGGTAGAGGCGATTGCCGCCGCTGTCATAGCCGGTTGTTTGGTAGCGACCGTACCGTGGACGATGTGAATAAATACAAAGCCTAAACCATAAATCATACTATTGATAAAGGCGCGTCCCATCGGCGCCAGCGCCAGATGGTACGCCAATATCTTAGTAGTTGCCATAAAAGCAATGATAAAGCCACCGATGGAAGCTTTTTTAAACATTTTCTGGTAGCCAGCTTTGTCGGTACTAATATAATGCTCACCGACGCGGCTGGCGTTTTCGGTAACTTTGCGCGATAGCAGCTTGGTATTATTATCAATCAAATAACCAATACTATAGCGGCGACTGGCACTCGTAATCAGCGCTTGAATAAGCTCAATAATAGCCTGATCACGCTTATCATAGTTGTCTGCTACCAGCTCAGTTAAAATACGCATCCGTTGTAGGCTTTGATCCAAACGCAGCATCATGTTGGTTAGGCGGATTGAAATACCGGTTTTATAAATACGTTTACGGATAGTGGCAACGATATCTTCACATTGCTCAATCATCACTAGTAATGGCGCAGGATCGACCGCTTTGTCAGGGATAATATCGGTCAGAGTATCAAGCTCATGGGCTTCTCGGTATTGATTGACGTAGAGGACAGCTTCTTGATTTTGTGCCACAAATGACGCCGAGTAATTGAGCATTTGCGGATAAAATTCCATCAAATCTGGATGCAAGCCGATGCCGCTAATCCGATACGATAAAATGATAATCGCGTTCAAGATACTGTTTTTTGCCGTTGCGACCAAGTTTAAATGCTGCTCATTGACCTTGAGTAGGCCGACCATCTCATCCCATTTGTCTTTGTCAATATTGGCAAGCCAGCGCTCATCCGAGCGTCTGTCAAATAAATAACCGACCAATTCTATAACGGAATCTTCTTGTGGCAGCAGGGGTAAAAAACGATGACCGATAAGGCGGCGCAGACTATTAAAAAAGCCTTGATCTGACATGATGCCCGTATCGGTATATAACGCAATTTGGCGATATTCAATGATGAGTTTTAAAACGAAGCTTGACAGTCCATCGGCGTATTCTGGATGCTGACGTAAAATATCAATCAAATCTTGCATCTTTTGATTGGCTAACGCCGGCTCTTTGTCGCTGACACGTAGCTCATCGATTAAGCGCTTGAGTACCGCAGGATCTGGCACATCACTTAAGGCAGTAATCTGTTGTAAAATGTGTTTTATTTCTGACACATTGCATCCCTTATGGTAGTTATTTCAATCATTGTTATTATTGAGTATGGGCAAGGAGATATTTTTTTTAGCAAATGCTGTGTTTATCAATATTGCAATAAGTGAGGGGAGTTTTTGAGTGTTAATTTTTAGCGTGCCAATGCATCACTTTACTGTTTAAAACTAAAAACCCTTATTAAAGTTAATAAGCTTAGCTCTGCGTTATTTTAATCGTAACCATCTCTCGGCGCTTAATTATTTTGTTAGCAGTTATTCTGACCTTTACTATGCTGATTTCTCTTCTTTCTTTAATTCGTCTAATTTCTTTAATGGCTGCCACAATATTTTTGGCAAAAAAAGGGACAGTAGCGTGACTGTCCCTTTTATCGTTGTACGGTATGGCTTACTTTATTATAAAAGTAAACAATTAGCTAGCAGGTACATCAAAGTAACTAAGATCAAAGTTCATCATTGGATCACTGCCAGCTTTTACCATCTGCGCGTGAGCGTCGATACGTGGCAAGATACGACCGACGAAATAATCGGCAAGCTTGGCTTTATTGGTGTAGAACTCACCTTCTTTACCATTCGCAGCTTCGACCATGAGTGCAAACATATACGAGTAGGCAAGGTAGCCAAACGCATGCATGTAATCAACGGCACAGCCATTAATTTCACTCTTACGTGCGCCAATATTGCTAAGTACCGTGGTGGTTAACTCTTCAATCGTATCAGCAGCGTTTAGCGTTGCTTGCTTGATACCATGATCCGCTTGCATATTATTGACAAAGTCACGAATCTCACCTAAGAAATGGATGACATATTTGCCGTTATTTTTTGCCACTTTACGGCCTAGTAAATCAAGCGCTTGGATACCATTGGTGCCTTCATAAATCTGCGCAATACGGGTATCACGGACGATTTGCTCCATACCCCATTCGCGGATATAGCCGTGACCACCAAATACTTGCTGACAATCAATAGTGGCTTCTAACGCTTTGTCGGTCAAGAAAGCTTTAGCAACTGGCGTCAGTAAGGCAACGCGTGCAGCGGCTGCTTGAGCGGCTTCAGGATCGGTACTAAATTTCTCTTGGTCTAGGTTTTTGGCGACGTACATCGCAAAACAACGTGACGCTTCGGTGTTGGCTTTGGCATTTAACAGCATACGGCGTACATCGGCATGATAAATGATGGCGTCAGCAGGTTTCTCTGGGCTTTGAATTTGGGTATCGCTACGGCCTTGACCACGGTCATTGGCATATAGCGCCGCATTTTGATAAGCAAGCTCAGAACCACCAAGACCTTGTAGACCCATGGTCACACGCTCATAGTTCATCATGATGAACATTGAAGACAGACCGGTGTTTTCTGCGCCAACCATCCAGCCTTTGGCATTATCAAAGTTCATCACGCAAGTCGCTGAGGCTTTGATACCCATTTTATGCTCGATAGAGCCAACTGCCAAGGTGTTGCGCTCGCCCAAGCTGCCATCTTCATTAACCAAGAATTTTGGTACCACAAACAGCGAAATACCCTTTGAGCCTTCTGGCGCATTCGGGGTTTTTGCCAACACCAAATGAATGATATTTTCTGTGAGGTCATGCTCACCGCCGGTGATAAAGATTTTGGTACCAGAGATGTTATAGCTACCATCATCGTTTGGTACTGCTTTGGTTTTGATAATACCTAAGTCAGTACCAGCATGCGGCTCAGTCAAGCACATAGTACCCGACCATTCACCGTTGTACATTTTCTCTAAGTAAGTTTGCTTTTGCTCTTCAGACGCCGCCGCATTTAAGCAAAGCGTTGCGCCTACGGTTAGGTTTGGATATAGAGCAAATGCTTGGTTGGCGGTAAATACCATCTCTTCGGTCAACATAGTGACCATTTTTGGGAAACCTTGACCGCCGTATTCAGAATTACCACTTAAGCCAACCCAACCTGATTCGGCATACTGCTTATAGGCGTCTTTGAAGCCAGTAGGGGTGGTGACAACGCCATTACCTTCAAAGGTTGCGCCTTCTTCATCGCCACTACGGTTGATAGGTAATAAGACGTTTTTTGACAGTTTTGCCATTTCTTCCAAAATCATATCGACAGTTTCCATATCGACATGAGCAAGGTTTTCGTTGTTTTGCCAAAATTCAGGCGCCTTAAATACGTCGTTTAGGATAAAGCGCATGTCGTTAAGAGGGGCATTATAAACAGCCATAAACATTCCTTTGGTTTAAATAAATAAAAGTGAGTAGGGCAAAGCGTTCAATTTTCTTGTGAGTGTAGCTTAAACATAGATAGTTAAAGTTTAGCAAATTAGCGTAACGCCGGGTGGTTTTCTTCGTGAATTGTGCGTCCACCAAAAACTATTAGCAATAAAGCCGCTAAGAAAATCGGCAACACACCTAAGTATGTTGCCGATAGGAACTGCTTATTAAAATAGATACTACACTTGCAACGTTCTATACATTAAAACGCAAATTGATCAACGTCCATGGTCATATACGGCTCAACACCTGTGCTGATGCGCTGTACGTGCGTGGTAGTACGCGGTAATAATTTTGCAAAGTAGAATTGTGCTGTTTTGATTTTGGCATCGTAAAAGGCTTTTTCGCCAGTGCCGTCAGTCAATGCAGTTTGCGCGACCAATGCCATACGCGCCCATAAATAAGCTAGCGTGACATAACCGCTAAAGTATAAGTAGTCAACAGCCGCACCGCCAACTGCATCTGGGTTTTCAGTCGCTTGCATGCCAATACGCGCGGTCAAATCGCCCCATTCTTTGACGTGTTTGGCAAGTGGGCGGATAAATTGACCCATTTGATCGTTGTCTTTGTTTTCTTCGCAGAAAGTTTGGATAACTTTGACAAAGTTGGCCAGCATTTTACCTTGTGAGCCCAATACTTTACGGCCGAGTAGGTCAAGCGCTTGGATTTCAGTGGTACCTTCGTAGAGGCAAGCAATACGGGTATCACGGACGTTTTGCTCCATGCCCCATTCGCTGATAAAGCCGTGGCCGCCATAAACCTGTACGCCATGGTTAGCCGCTTCTAGACCAGTTTCAGTCAAGAATGCTTTAGCAATCGGTGTCAATAGTGACAGCATTTGGTCAGCAAATTTAAGATCATCGCCTTCGCCTTTTGCAACAGTATCCGCAAAGTGTGAGAGGTAATAAACGAGGGCACGACCGCCTTCAGCAAAGGCTTTTTCGGTCAATAGCATGTTACGAACGGCTGGGTGAACGATGATAGGATCAGCGACTTTTTCTGGTGCTTTTGCCCCTGATAATGAACGCATCGCTAAGCGGTCTTTGGCATAGGTTAATGAGCCTTGGAACGCATATTCTGCTGCCGTTAAACCTTGAACGGCGGTACCGATACGGGCCACGTTCATAAAGGTAAACATGCACTGTAGACCGCGGTTTTCTGGGCCAATCAAATAACCAGTTGCGCCATCAAAGTTCATCACGCAAGTCGCTGACGCTTTGATACCCATTTTGTGCTCGATAGAACCACAAACGACGTTGTTGTTTTCGCCAAGGCTGCTGTCTGCGTTGACCATGACTTTAGGCACGATAAACAGCGAGATGCCTTTAGTGCCAGCAGGCGCGCCTGGTAGACGGGCTAGGACGATATGAATGATATTGTCGGTTAGGTCATGCTCGCCCGCTGAGATAAAGATTTTTTGACCAGTGATGCTATAAGTGCCGTCATCGTTTGGCTCAGCTTTGGTGCGGATAATACCCAAGTCAGAACCCGCATGCGCTTCAGTCAAGCACATAGTACCTGACCATTCGCCGGTGACCATTTTTTCAAGGTAAGTTTGTTTTTGCTCTTCAGTACCATGGTGCTCGATGGTTTGAATCGCGCCATGTGATAGGCCAGGATACATAGAAAATGACCAGTTCGCCGTGCCAACCATCTCATTGATAACTGTTGATAATGAGAACGGCATGTTTTGACCGCCGAATGCTTCTTCAGCAGACAAGGCTGGGAAGCCAAGCTCACAATAAGCTTTATACGCTTCTTTAAAGCCTTTTGGCGTGGTAACAGTGCCGTTGTCAAAATGACAGCCTTCCGCGTCGCCGCTTTGGTTTAATGGTGACAGCTCATTTTCCGCAAAGCTTGCCGCCATCTCAAACAGACTGTCCATCAACTCACGATCCGCTTCTTGGAACGCTGGTAAGGTTTTGTAGTGACTTTCGCTGTCAAGTAACTCATGCATCACGAATTGGATATCACGTAGGGGCGCTTTATATTGCATAACTTCCTGTCCTTTTTTAGGATGCGACCGGCAGTAAAACAGCAACTGTCATCGACTATTATGAATAGTCTGAGTTGCCAACTATTTACTGTTAAAGGGTTTGTCTGTATCAATAACGGACAACAACACCGATCATATGAAATAAATTGAGAAGAGTGAAAAAGAATTATGATTGTATTCGTAAATTCTTGGTAAAAGATAGGCGTTCACTGGCAAATATACAAGTTTGGTGACAATACTGATAAGTCATCAACCTGTGTTGCATCCTATATATCATCGAGCTTATACGCTAAAAACTTAAGCATTATTTAATAATAATAGTAGAAAAATTCAAACAATATCGCTTTAATAAATCTCGCTTTAATAGATAATCCTAAGGACGGTCGTTTTTAGACAAATGTTGCTGCATAAGCATCTTAGTTGCCTCGTCCGCCGTCATCGGTTTACCAAACCAATAACCTTGACCGTACTGACAACCCATACTAAGCAGTAAATCGCGTTGCTGCTCGTTTTCAATACCTTCGGCGATAACGTGCATATCAAGCGCTTCTGCTAAATCCAAAATCGCTTTAACAATGGCGCGCTGCGTACGGTCATTGGTAATCTTAGAGATAAAGCTTTTGTCAATTTTGATAAAATCAAACGGATATTCTTGTAAATAGCTTAACGAGGCAAAACCTGTACCAAAGTCATCGAGCGCCAGGCAGATGCCAAGTTCTTTAAGTAAATCCAGTTGTTTTTTGACATTGGCATGGCGCTGTATCAATGAAGATTCGGTCACCTCTATGTGCAGTTGGTGAGCGGCAAGTTTATGCCTGTCTAACAAGTTACTGACCAAGTCAAAAAAATCAGGATGGCTAAACTCGGCCGCATCGGCGTTGATACAGATGTGCTGCTCAAAGCCCAAATCTTGCCAAACGGTCAATTGCTTGGCAATTTGGTTCGCCATTTGTGAAAACAGCTCAAACGATAACTTATGAGAAATGACGGCATCCATAAAATCGGCGGGTCTTAGTAAGCCGCGAGTAGGGTGTTGCCAGCGCACCAACGCCTCAAAACCGCTAATCACACCCGTATCTAAGGCGAATTTTGGTTGGTAATAAGGCACAAATTGACATTCGTTGCTGGCCGTCCTAAGCTCAGACTCTAACTGTATATCGTGTGCATTCCTCTCGTTAATCGATTTATGATACCAACAGACATCATCGCCGCCTTGCTGCTTGACGTAATTCAACGCTTTTTCAGCCTTGGTCAATAAGCCGATGAACTCATTGCCGTTTTCAGGAAAATAGCTGACCCCAACCGAAATATGACAATAGACATGGGCTTCTTTTGCCATGCTGTCATTTAAGAAAAAAGGGCGCTCGCACATTTGCATTAAACTGTCTAATTGATGGCGCACCATGTTGACATCATTACATTCGAATAATAAAGCAAAGTCGTCACCACCAAAATGGGAAAAACAGCGTAAATTTTCCAGCTCCAACTCGGTGATACGTAAGACAAAATTTTCTACCAGTTTGTTGATGCCATCTGGTCCCAATAAGATAGCAAGGTTGCGATAACGGTCAATGTTAAAACGCACGACCACCACTTCTTGATAGCTTTCTATTAACAATTCACTGGTCTGACTTAAAAATACTTTACGGTTTGGCAGTCCAGTCAACTGGTCATAATTTAACAGATGGGCGACCTTTTTTCTGTTTTTAGCCAACGTCGCCATATTACGTATGGTACCAACGTAATAAGGGGTGTCTTCTAAGTAAATTTTGCGATAGGTGATATGACAGTCAAGTATTTCGCCATAGCGATTTGCCATGGAAAAATCGATTTCACAAAATCCTGTACTGTCTAAACTGTTAATCAGATTTCTAAGCACACCTTGCTCTTCTTCAGACAAAAACTCGGCTGCATAGATACCAAGCGGACGGCCAAGTAAAAATTTTTCTGTATAGCCAAGCATCAGCTCATAGTTCGCATTAACGGATAAATAGCGCAGTTTGTCGTCCAATATAAAGATAGCGTCTTCAAATTGCTCGCACAGCTTGACCAATAATTGCTGTTTATCCGATATTGGCATAGGGGTAAAATCGGTCATAATAGGACTCATAACATCAAATTGAATAATAAATGGCGATGTGGCGATGTAGCGATGGCAATTTGATGCCTACATATTTAAGGTGTGCAGGGTTGCCAACGAAGCCAATGTCGCTAGGGCAACGACAGGCGCAGTTTCGGTACGCAGCACCCTTGGTCCAATTTGCCACGCTGCAAAACCAACGTCAGCAGCTTTGGCGCATTCATCAGCGCTGAGCCCGCCCTCAGGTCCGATTAGTAATTCAACATAAGGCGTCTGTTGTTTCAAAACGACGGGCAGCACCTCAGGCATCAGCGGCTGTCCTGCTGCTGGCACGCTTAGCTGCAGACGTAAATCTGCTGGTTGCTGTAATGCTTGATAGTAGGCATCTTTACTTAGCTCAGCGACGATTGGGCTAACTGCCATCTCTTTGTCGTTTTCGTTGGCCGCTATATTTGACAGCCAGTCATCAATCGATAATGGCGCGAGAATAAGGGGCGGGCGATTAAGGCCGCATTGCTCACAGGCGGCAATCGCCACTTGCTGCCAGTGTGCCAGTTTTTTCTCCACTTGCGCAGGTTTTAGGTTGACCTCACCGTGGTGGCTGGCGAGCAGTTGAATAGCGGTGACACCAAGCTCAGTAGATTTTTGAATGGCGTAATCCATGCGCTCGCCGCGACTCATTACCAGCCCGATTTTAGTTAAGATAGCGGCGTTACGGTCAGTTTCTAGGTGTGATAATAACGTCGCAGTGGCGTGTTTTTTGCTAATGCTATTGAGCTGTACCTGATATTCACCGCCAAAACCGTCAAATAAAATACCTGTGTCGCCGATATTGGCGCGCAGTACACGGCACCAATGATGGACAATACTTTCGGTCAACTCGACGTTAGCACCGATAGCTAAGGTGCTCAGTTGTGGGTAGGTTGGGGCATTTTTATCACTGCTGTCGCTACTAGTGGCATAAAAGAAACGTCGCAAAATTACTTATTCCTATAATGGGAGTCATGATATTTTTCAATATCTTAGCAGAATATCATTTGGGTGGGTAAAGGGATTGTCATAAGTAAAATTGGCATAAATGCAATTCCCATACCAAAAAAGACCGGCGCCCCTAAGAACGCCAGTCATTTAACAATACATTCGATAAATATTTAAGCAATAAGTCCGAGTGCTTCGACTAAGCGCTTGTTTGGCTCAACCTTATTCATGCTATAAAAATGCATGGCAGGTACGCCCTCAGAGATTAGACGCTCACACAAACGATAAACGACATCAAAGCCGAACTCACGAATAGCAGCACGGTCATCGCCAAAATCCGCCAAGCGCTTACGCACGTAACGCGGAATATCAGCGCCACAGCTATCAGCAAAGCGTACGAGATTGCTTGAGTTGGTAATCGGCATGATGCCAGCGACCAAAGGCTGCGCTACCGTGTCAATACCGCGTTTTTCTAAGGTATCACGCAGATATAGATAGCTATCGGCATTATAGAAAAACTGGGTAATCGACGCATTGGCGCCCGCTTGGTATTTATTCACCAAATTGTCGACATCAAATTCAAAGCTACGTGCTTGCGGATGCATCTCAGGGTAGGCTGCGACCTCGATACGGAAGTGATCGCCTGAATGTTTGCGGATAAACTTTACTAAGTCTAAGGCAAACGGTAACTCACCCATACCGACCTGACCTGACGGTAAATCACCACGCAAGGCAACCAAGCGTGTGATGCCCAAACTTTTATAAAGATCGAGTAGCTCAGCGATTTGACTTTTGTCATCACCGATACAAGACATATGCGGCGCAATATCCGTGTCACCGCGCGCACACAACGCTTGCACGATATCTAACGTACGGCCACGGGTTGAACCGCCAGCCCCATAAGTCACCGAAAAATACGCAGGTGATAGCTTATTGAGCTCATCATAAGTACTGAGGAGCTTTTCATGGCCTTGCTCGGTTTTGGCTGGGAAAAACTCGAAGGAGAAAGCAGGCTTAGTCACAGTCTGACTCCTATTAGTATTTATAAGCGTCAGGCTTAAACGGACCTTCGACAGGTACGCCTAGATACTCGGCTTGTTTTTCAGTCAGTTTCGTCAATGTACCGTTAAAGCCTGCAACCATTGCCGCCGCAACTTCTTCGTCAAGTTTTTTCGGTAACACTTTAACGTATAAATTATCAAAGCGCTCATCGACTGGCAGCTCAGCGAATTTTTCTTCAAACAGATACATTTGTGCCAATACTTGGTTAGCAAATGAGCCATCCATCACGCGCGATGGGTGACCAGTGGCATTACCTAAGTTCACCAAGCGACCTTCAGCAAGCAAAATCAAATAATCGTTTTCGTCATCCGAGCGGAACACTTGATGCACTTGTGGCTTAATCTCAACCCAGCGCCAATTGTCACGCATAAATTGCGTATCAATTTCGGTATCGAAATGACCGATGTTACAGACGACCGCACCCGGTTTTAGCGCGGCTAACATATGTTTGTCACAAACGTGATAGTTACCGGTAGTGGTAACAATTAAGTC
Organism: Psychrobacter sp. Sarcosine-02u-2; assembly: GCF_002836335.1. Lineage (NCBI taxonomy): Bacteria > Pseudomonadati > Pseudomonadota > Gammaproteobacteria > Moraxellales > Moraxellaceae > Psychrobacter > Psychrobacter sp. Sarcosine-02u-2. Next base: position 20,180 of record NZ_PJBX01000109.1, read on the forward strand.
AGTATCTTCTAATAGGCGAGTGTTGATGTTTTCTGCGCCGCCAGTGTTATCGCCGTTGATGTAAGGCGATAATACTTCATAGCCGTCCATACACGCCTGCATAGCACAGATAGGATCAACTTCTGATACACGGACAATCATACCTTCTTGACGTAAGCTTTGCGTTGAGCCTTTACCCACATCACCATAGCCGATGACTAGCGCACGGCGACCAGCAAGGAACATATCGGTAGCACGTTTGATGGCGTCATTTAAGCTATGACGGCAGCCGTATTTATTGTCATTTTTAGACTTGGTAACCGCGTCGTTAACGTTGATAGCCGGTACTTTTAGCGTACCTTTACCCAGCATTTCAACTAAGCGATGGACACCTGTAGTAGTTTCTTCAGAGATACCATGGATGTTATCAAGCATTTGGGCATAATCGTTATGAATCAAAGCAGTCAAATCACCGCCGTCGTCCAAGATTAAGTTTGCATCCCAAAGCTGACCGGACGCTTCGCCGCCAACGTGGATTTGTTGACGCAAGCACCACTCGTACTCTTCTTCGGTTTCGCCTTTCCAAGCATAAACAGAAATACCAGCAGCAGCAATCGCCGCAGCAGCATGGTCTTGAGTTGAGAAGATGTTACATGAGGTCCAGCGTACTTCCGCACCGAGCGCAACTAACGTCTCGATAAGGACAGCCGTCTGAATAGTCATGTGGATACAGCCAGCGATTTTTGCGCCTTTAAGCGGTTGGTCGGCTTCGTAGCGACGACGTAAACCCATCAGGGCAGGCATTTCGGCTTCAGCTAAAGTGATTTCACGGCGACCGTAATCAGCAAGGCTGATGTCGGCGACTTTATAGTCAGTGAAAGAGGGGTCGATCGTATGGGCAGATGGGGTGTTAGACACTGCGTCCATAATATGCTCCTATCAGTTAATAGATAAAAAGAATAAAAACGCAGGTGCCGTTATTTGCGCTGCTCATAACCAAAAATGGTAATAAACAGTTAACCGAGCCTAACATAATGATTGATTTGCAAAGCAATAAAGCTTAAGTGCAGTAATCGATGATTATGGCGCAACACCTCTCGGAGGTCGTTATTGTAATTGATGAGGATTAATTTGTCACCTATTGGCTGATATAAATAATAAGTGGGTAAGTCATAAAAAAAGGCCATCGATTGATAGCCTTGATTATTTATATACATGCTGTGTTATGAAGCTAAATACTTTTAGAACCAGTTATAGGTGAGTGAGGTGAAGAAGTTGGTGCCGTCGGTATTATAACCAGGCAAAGTCACATATTTCTTATTAGTAATATTGTTTAAACGGGCAGTCATTGTTAAATTATCAGTCAATTGGTAATTACCACTGATATTCAACAAGCCATAGCTGTCAACACGTTGTTTATCAGTATTATCAATACCGCTATAGTAATCATCTACATATTGATATTCAGCACGAATATCTAAGCTTGGTAAGCGATATCCGATGTAAATTAAACCCTTATGTTCAGGACGAATGGCAAGAAAGTTACCGTCATTGGCTTTACCACTATCATCTTTAGCTTGCTGATAATCATAACTTCCACCAAATAAGTAGCTATCAAGAACCCAGTCTGATGTTAAGGTTAAACCTTTAATTTTAGCTTTATCAACGTTTTCACTGCTACCGCCAGCATATTTACCATCAGTATCAAATATTGAAACGAAACTAATTAAATCGTCAACTTTATTATGATAGCCGGTTAAGCGTGTGGATTGGAGCCCCGTATTGTACTCAATAAATGCCTCATAGTTATCGCTGGTTTCAGGTTTTAAGTTAGGGTTACCTGAATTTGGGTAATACAAGTCATTAAAAGTAGGGGCGCGAAAGCCTTTTGCATAATTAGCTCCTACACGAAATTCTGGAGTAAGATGATAGGCTGCTCCTAAGTTATAAGTCGTTTCACTATCAAAGTCAGAGTAATCATCATAACGTACATTAGCTTGGGCATCGATATTGTTATGCGAGACTAAATAGCTTAGGAAGCCGCTTTTTACTTTACGATCATTAGCATCATATACATTTGATTTCAGCTCTTGATTTAAATGTTCAGCACCTATAATGGCTTTACCAATAGGCAACGTCTGAGTTCTCACTAAGCTTATCTGTTGTTGGTTATTATCATATTTACTGCCATTGTTTACATCCGTTTCGTAGGTTGTTGATTCATCAATGCTGTAGCCATAAGTGAATTTAGTACTGCTACTGTCATCAAAATGCTCAAGATAGGCACTAGCAGCTCCATTATTTTGTTCTGCAAAAGCATTCTTTAAAGCGGGGGCATTAGTAAGGTAGTCATCATAAGCGTCAATATCTGTAGTCGACTTTGAATAAAGTCCACTTAATCCAAATTTCAAGCTATCGCTAATATTTTGGCCGAATGAAATACTATAGTTGTCACTTTTAAACCCATCATTATCTGTTTGAGAGGGCAAACTACTTGGTAGTGTCGCATTAAATCCATCTGTCTCTTTACGATTGGCGGATAAACTCAATGTTGTCCCTTTCTCATTAAGAAACTGAGCACTAGCACCATATAAGTATTCGTTATGCGATCCTACGCCAGTAGTTACTGATACATTACTTCTATCGATATTGGCACCCTTAGTGAATACTTGAATCACTCCGCCCATGGCATCAGAACCATAAATACTAGAACCTGACGCACCGTATAAAATTTCGATACGGTCAATTTGATCAGCAGGTAATAAGCTAAGGGTCGCGCCGCCCGCACTAATTGAGCTATAGCGAATACCATCAATAAGTACTAAGATTTGGTTGCTACCGTATCCACGGATGTAAAAGTTTGAAGTAGTACCCGGACCACCATTTGTGTAATGACTTATCCCAAGTTGATGCTTAAGCACTTCAAGTGCACTTTGACCCTGATAACGCTGCAATTCCTCACTATCAATAACCCGAGTCTGAGCGATGACATTACTGGTTTTAGTTGGCGTACGCGTCGCCGTCACGACAATTTTATCAAGCTCAACTTGTGGCAGCTCGCTGTCATTGATAACGCTACTATCAACAGTCGCTGCCGTGGCACTCATAGCACATACGCCTAAAGCACTTAAGATACACAACCGCAGATAGGTGGTCGAAGATGAACGTAATAAAGCCATATTGAATTCCAAAGTTGAATGACAAATTAAACAAAGTAAAAAGTTACAGAAGCGAGAGCCTAAAAGTAAAAAATTACAAAAAGTAATACGAATTTTACATGCGCTTATTATCTATAAAAGCTACGTACTTATAAACCACTTTGTCCTAATATTTATTCAGCATACGCTGAGTGGTGCTCATGATGAACGAGGAGTTTGTCTAGGTTGCTTCGCTATCTCTAGTATTTTTTTAGCTCTTTCAATGAGCATCAACTGCATTAAAAGCAGGTCCTATTCTAAACGGTAATAAAAAAATGCAATCAAACGCATTGCTGTGATTAATAATTGCTATTATAGTGGCAAATTTCATTTATTTTCTGTGCTGCCATTCATAAAGCTAAGAGGTTTGTTTTGTCTATTCAGCGTCATCTGAGTGCTCGTACTGCGACATCTTCATCATTTACATCTTTAAAAACAAAAACGCCGCTCATGATAACGGTGTTTTTCGTTGCGATGATAGTGAGCGTATTAAGCGTCATTTTTTCACATAATGCGCTTGCTGCCGAAGCCAGCATATTGGGCGTGGGTGGTCAAACTGAAGAGGTGGCCAACACGTCGACACCTGATTCTTTCGGACGTGATACGCCGCGCCATACTGTACAAGGCTTTATTAAAGCGTTGGGCGATAACGACTATCTGCTGGCCAGTAATTATCTAAATTTATCCAAGTCTGATAATCCAACCACCGTTGTACGCCAATTTAAGCAAGCACTCGATGCGGGCGGGCGTTTTCAGCCTGATTTGCAAATTAACAATACGCCTGAGGGCAATTTAAGCGATCAGCTACCGCCAAGCCAAGAAAACGTCGGCGTGATTAATGTCGGTGATAAGAGTGTGCCGCTGGTGCTCGAAAGAGTGGCCTCTAAGCAAGGCGAGCAGTATTGGCAGTTTTCAAACGATACCCTAAGCTCGATACCAGAAGTGATAGAGAATTATCAGCCGACGCTGGTTTCGCGCTACACCCTTGACTCATTAGATGGTAAAAAGCTATTTGGTTATCAGATTTCCGATATATTGGCGGCATTAGCCATTATAGTCAGTAGTTTTATCTTCACTTACATCGTGGTTTGGCTGCTCTATTATTTATTAAAACTGATTTATCCTCGCCTACGAGGTGAGACGTTACCTTTACCTAATAATGTGATATTGCCACTGACCGTCGTTATCACGGCGCTGATATTGGCCGAGGTCATGGTTTATGCTGGTATATCAGTGACACTGCGTGAACCGATTAAGCGCTTTACCGACATTGCCTCTTGGGTAGCGACGACATGGCTATTACTGCGTGTTATTGATTCGATATTTACCCGCGCGGTCAATTTAAGTTATAAGAAAAACTATACCGAGCGAGTTTCTATCTTGGGTTTGATGCGCAAGGTGGTCAAAGCGCTATTATTAATCTTTGCCGTTATTGTCATTTTTGGGAATTTAGGATTTGATTTGACCACAGGGATTGCCGCATTAGGGGTCGGTGGTTTAGCCTTGGCACTAGGTGCGCAAAAGACGATTGAGAACTTGGTCGGCAGTGTGGTGGTGGTGGCAGATTCGCCAGTACGCATCGGCGACTATTGTAGCTTCGGCAACCAAGCAGGTACGGTGATTGATATCGGTATTCGTTCATCACGGGTGCGCACGCTGAACCGGACGATTGTGACGGTGCCTAATAGTGATTTTTCATCGATGCAAATTGAAAACTATACCTCGCGGGATATGTTTCATTTCTTGCATAACTTATATATCAAACGCAATGCGGATATTGATGTGGTCTTCAAGATGGTCAAAAAATTAGATCAATTTTTGGACGAGCACGAGCTGACCAATCAGGAGTGGAATCAGGCCAATATTTCAGAGCTGCGCCAAGACTGCTACGTCATTCAACTGCGCGCTTATATTAATGCTGTCGACTCGATAGAGTTTTATCGTAAGCAAGATGACTTGTTGGTCGATGTGTTGACCCTGGTGAAAAAATACGATGTCGAGCATGCGCTGCCAACGCAGCAGCTGATTGTCAATCAAGCCGAGCTTGAGCCACAACCTCAGCTAGAAACCGTGACCGATGATTCGATAAACGAAGCAGTGGACGCAAGCGATGCGAGTGAAGCAGACACTGATGCCAATAACGACAATGCTGATGAGCAAAAGGCGCTTGATTTAAATAAAAACGCTGACAGTGCGACGAGTGAAAAAGATGCTCGTAAAGACACCACTAAAAAGCAAAAAATACAAAGGCATAAACATCGTTTGTTAAAAAAAGGTCAGTTTAAACACGCCAAAAAGAAATTTGGTTTTTCTATATGGAATCAGCCTTAATATTTTGTGTGGTTATTTTGCTTAAGGTTTATTGAACGTTTTATTTATAAAGATATGGCTTATAAAGGGATAGCGGTTTTTTGACGTAAAAAACCATAATATTGCCATAACAATAAGCTGGCAGCGCTACGGTGCGGTGACCAATCTTGGGTCAGGTTTTTTAATTGTTTTGGCGTTGGGCGCTCTTCTAAATCTAATAATTCCATCGCTGCAACTTTAATGGCTAAATCATCGACTGCCAGCACGTCAGCGCGCTGTAATGAAAACAGCAGATACATCTCAGCGGTCCAGCGCCCAATGCCAACCACAGCAGTCAGAGTGTTGATAACGTCTTCATCGGGTAGGGTTATTAAGGCAGCAAAATCTATATCGTGCTCGACCAAAGAGCGCGTATAACGAATTTTTTGCTTAGAGAGCCCCTGCGCCCGTAAATCCTCGTCTGTCGCTGCTTGAATCGCCATCGGTGTTGTTAATCCTTTATCCACCAAGCGTTGCCAAATGCTGGCCGCCGCTGCGACTGATAGCTGTTGTCCAACCATCGCTCTCATTATTTGCGTAAAGCCGCCCGCGTTATGGCGTAAATCAGGCACACCCACTTGCTCATAAACAGGCGCAAATTTTGGTTCGAGAGCAATCAAAGCGTTGATATGTGCTTTTAATTCTTGTTTATTTTCGATGATTTGTATATTCATAGAGAAATCACTTACTAAAAAATATGCAGCAAAATGATAGGAAGGTTTATCAAAGCGCGACTACAAAACGAGAGGGTAAATCTTTGATATAAAAAAGGACTGCGTCATGGCAGTCCTTTTTTTTCGAACTATAATTTTATTCTTTATCGGTTTTGGTCTTTTTAAGTAGTACCAGTACCGCACCATTGCCACCATCTTTCGGCGGAGCCGAGCAAAATGCTAGTACTTCTGGCAGTTGACGTAACCAACCGTTGACGCAGGTTTTTAAAATGGCTTCAGAGCCTTTACCGTGGACGATTTTTACCACAGTTTCATTGTTTTGCTTGGCTTGGCTAAGCAGTTGGGTCATTGCATCGCGCGCTTCTTCGATGGTGCAACCATGAATGTCTACCGCATCATACCAGCGCAATTTGCCCTGTTTTAATTGGGTGAAAATCTTGTTTTGTAGGGTAGGCTGCTTATAGGATAAATAGGCTTCGCCTGCTACAGGGTTTAATAGCGCCTGCATATCTGATAAACCTGCGCCCAAATCACCAGCTTCACTACCTTGAGCGGCAGCGCGTTTTGATAACGTTGCAGCGTCAGGCTTACCCGCTTTAGAGGCGTTGGCAGGTGTGCGTACATTTTTGTCTTTTAGTTGGTTGACGCCATGCATCGCTTGCATAAATAGCACTTTATCGTCGTCGATATGTTCGCTATCTAATTGCTTGACCGTTTTTTTGACTTGTTTTTGGGTCAAGAGCGAGACAGGTTCGGTTGGTTTTTCATTTTCACCTTCTGGTGAATTGGTATCGCGACCTTTACTCAGTTGCCCTTTAAGCTCTTTTAATTGGTCTTGCATTTCTTTTGAAAACAGAGAGTTTGACATAATAATTAACGTATCGTTGGTGAGTGAATGAGTGATTTAATAATTTATATCGTACATAAAATAGATGTGGTTTACTTTACGCCTGTGCTGCGACGCTCGCAAGTAAGGATTGTAACGCTTGTCCGGGATGATCGGTCTTCATAAACTGCTCGCCGATTAAAAAATGCTGAATATCATGATTGAGCATCAAACGAATATCATGACTGCTATGAATGCCACTTTCGGTGACAATAAGCGGCCGTTCTAGACGGTCATTGGGGTTGGCAGCGAGCGCATCATCGATAGCCAATTCGCGCAGCAGGGTATTTTTTAAATCAAGCGTCGTTTGTAAGTCGACATAAAAGGTATTTAAATCGCGATTATTAATACCGTAAATATTATGCGCTGAACGTGGCAACTGTAGCGCACGCTCAAGCTCATCTGCTGTATGAACTTCAATCAACACATCCATACCCAGCTCAATGCTTAGCGCATGCAGCTCTTGTACTTGCGCGTCATCAAGACAGGCCATAATCAATAAAATACAATCAGCGCCCATTAAGTAAGATTGGTAAATCTGATAAATATCTACCATAAAATCTTTGCGCAATATCGGCAAGCTGCAAGATTCGCGCGCTTGGATTAAGTAGCTGTCATCTCCTTGGAAATAATCACGGTCGGTGAGCACCGACAGACAACTGGCTCCCGCTTGTTCGTATTGCTTAGCAAATTCTGCAGGCGCAAAGTTATGATTAATAATTCCTTTAGACGGCGAGGCTTTCTTAATCTCCGCAATGACACCAATATCGGCGCTGCGTAAAGCATTGGCAAAACCGCGACGGGGCTTTGTATCAGCAGCAACTTGAGACTTTAATGCCTCAAGCGATACTGCCGCCCGAGCAGCAGCAACTTCCTCATGTTTGGTGGCGACGATACGCTGCAACACTGAAGGAATCGCGGTGTCTGATTTTGGCTTGGCGGTCATGGCTATATTCCGTTATTTGGTAAAAAAATTAGGGTAACAATTAGGCTAATAAATTAAGGCTGCATACATAGTTGCGATTAATAAGGTTATGAGCCACGTATTTCTTATTAATTTTAGGCATTTAGCTTATTAAGCTTGGTCAGCTAATTGCTGCGTATATTTGGCTAAGTCATCAAGCTTAATCAAAGCGTCACCATTTTGAATGACTTTTTGGGCGCGGCTCACGCCATTCGGATAGTTGCTGGCAAGTCCTGCGGTATATATCGCAGCTCCGGCATTTAAGGCAATCATATCACGGGCTTTTAGAACAGCGCGGTCATTAGTATCTTCACCTGATAAAGCGGCACGAATCAGCTCAAGACTCTGTGATGGGGAATCGACATCAAGGCCAATTAAGGTTTGTGACTCGACACCCGCATCTTCTGGCATCATCTCATAAACAGAGATTTCACCGTCTTTTAACTCGGCTACCGTGGTTGAAGTTGCAAGACTGATTTCATCCAAACCATCTTTGGCACCGACCACCATTACATGACGCGCGCCCAGATTTTTCATCACTTTTGCCAAAGGCTCACATAACTGGGCGGTAAAGACGCCGATGACCAGATTTGGCGTGCCAGCAGGGTTGGTCAGTGGACCTAAGATATTAAAAATCGTCCGCGCTTTTAACTCACGGCGTACCGGATTGGCGTAACGCATTGCGCTATGGTGGTTGGGTGCAAATAAGAAGCCAATCCCTTGATTCTCAATACACTGCTGCGCTTGCTCTGGTGTCAAGGTTAGGCTAATACCGGCTTGCTCAAGTAAGTCTGAGCTACCAGATTTGGTCGAAACGCCGCGGTTACCATGCTTCGCAACTTGTGCCCCTGCTGCGGCTGCGACCAAGGCAGCGGCTGTCGATACGTTAAATAAGTTAGCGCCATCGCCGCCAGTACCGACGATATCGACCATATAATGACAGTCTTTTGGGCTGATATTGGCAGCTAAGTCACGCATCGCACTGGCTGAAGCCGTAATCTCATCGATGGATTCGCCTTTCATCCGCAGGCCCGTCAAAATCGCGCCCATCATGGCATCGCTGCATCTGCCTTGCATGATGATGAGCATGACTTGATACATCTCATCAAAGGTCAAATCAATATGCTGAAAAATCCTGCCTAATGCGGTGGTCAGAAGCTTATGAATACTCTCATCTGGCAGCTGATTGATGCTCTCAGCATTTTGCAGGCTTTGCTTATCTTGATTCATGATTGATTTTTTGTCCTGCATAGCGGCAGCGGTCATAATATTCTCACTTATTATTATCTTTTATAGTTGTCGTTTAAATACATTCATTGGATTAAAAAGTGGGTTCGTCTTTTAAAGCGCTTATCCTACTTTTGGTAAATTATCTGAGGACAAAACTGCTAATTGATGCGTTTGTAAAAAGTTATTCAGTAGCTGATAACCCGCTTCGCTTAAAATCGACTCAGGATGAAACTGTACGCCCTCAATTGCAAACTCGCGGTGGCGAATGCCCATAATTTCTTCGATATTGCCATCAGCATTTTGAGTCCAAGCGCTAACTTCAAAGCAGTCGGGTAAGCTTGCCTGCTCAATCACCAATGAGTGATAACGGGTAAACTGGGCTGGATTTGGCAAGTTGGTAAAAGCGCCTTGACCATTATGATAAATAGCCGATAACCGCCCATGCATGACTGCGCTTGCTTTGACGATTTTACCGCCAAAGGCTTGGCCGATTGCCTGATGACCCAAGCAAATGCCTAATATCGGGATAATGCCTTTAAAGGTCGCAATCACCTCTAGCGAGATACCAGCACTGTCAGGGTCACAGGGGCCGGGACCAATAACAATGGCATCTGGCGCAAGTGCTTTAATCTCATCAATACTGATTTCATCGTTGTGCCAAACTCTGATGTCCTGCTGCAATTCACCGAAGTACTGTACAATATTGTAGGTAAAGCTGTCGTAATTATCGATCATCAAAATCATTATTTGTTCAACTTAGTCTTTTTAACTTTAACTTAGTGTCTTGAGCTTGGTGTTTTTAGCTTAGTATCTTTGACTTAATAGGTTCAACAGCGATGTGATTTTAAACGCTGTTATCTTAACACTATTTCGTTATCTATCAAACGTAGCGCCGTTGCACGCTGATAGCAATAAATGCCCTATAGAGGTGCATTACTAAGTTAAAACTTCTAAAGTTTGCACTGTTATGGGACGTTATTTAATATATTAATCTTTGAGTTTGCTAGCTAGACATAATAATTGCTATGCAAATAACGCTTTAATATAAAAGATTTATATTATGTAAATGTTTGTATTTATTATAAATAATTATTACTTTCAGCTTTTGGAAGTTTTAAAAACTTGATGGCTCGAAGATGAGTTGGCATGGTAGCTGCAATTCTTATAGGTGTGAATAGCTCGCTATTAAAGCGATGTAATATTATTTACCAAGATGCATTTGAAGAGTTCAGCATTATCGGCCAGATGTTGCTAAAATAGCACCTGCATTTATTTGGCTCATAAAAATACTTAAAGCTTAACGCCAGAAAATCAGCTGCGCTTTAAGCAAAAAATAACTTTTAAAAAAACTTTCCGTCTAAAATTTTCATTCCACGTTTCAATTTTATTACCACGATAACCATAAAGGAAACTTTCCATGTCGAACAAATTACTTGATCTTATCCAATCATCCAACGCTAAATGGGTTGATTTTCGTTTTACTGATACCCGCGGTAAAGAGCAACACATGACTTTCCCAGCGCACAGCGTTGATGAAGAAGTGATGGAAGATGGCAAAATGTTCGACGGCTCATCGATTGCTGGCTGGAAGGGTATTGAAGCCTCAGATATGATTTTGCGTCCTGACCCAGAAACTGCCTTTATCGACCCATTCTTTGACGCAGTTACTGTGGTGGTGACTTGTGACATCATCGAGCCATCAACGCTACAAGGCTACGACCGTGATCCGCGCTCTATTGCTCGCCGTGCCGAAGAATACTTAAAATCAACGGGTATTGGTGATACCGCTTTTTTTGGTCCTGAGCCTGAGTTCTTTGTTTTTGACGAAGTAAAATGGTCGGTTAATATGTCTGGTGTTAGCCATGAAATCGTCGCTGAAGAAGCCGCTTGGTCAACCAATAAAGCCTATGAATGGGGCAACATGGGGCACCGTCCACGCGTCAAAGGCGGCTATGTACCAGTACCACCGGTTGATAGCTCACAAGACATGCGTGCAGTGATGTGCGAGCGTATCGAAGATATGATTGGCGAAGGTTGTATCGAAGTCCATCATCATGAAGTGACTCCTTGCCAGTTAGAGATTGGCGTGGCTTTTAATACCTTGGTTCGTAAAGCAGACGAAGTACAAAAGCTAAAGTATGCCGTCCATAACGTCGCCCATCAATTTGGCAAAACCGCCACCTTTATGCCAAAACCTATCGTTGGTGATAACGGTTCTGGTATGCACGTGCATATTTCTATCTCAAAAGACGGCGTCAATACTTTCTCAGGTGATGAATATGCGGGCTTGTCAGAAACCGCACTATACTTTATCGGTGGTATTATCAAACATGCCCGTGCTTTAAATGCCATTACCAACCCATCGACCAACAGCTATAAGCGTCTTGTGCCGCATTATGAAGCGCCTATCAAGCTTGCGTACTCAGCGTCTAACCGCTCGGCGTCTATCCGTATCCCGCACGTTAGTAGCCCAAAAGCGGTACGTGTTGAAGCGCGTTTCCCTGACCCAGCAGCCAATCCATACCTAGCGTTTGCGGCGTTATTGATGGCAGGTCTTGACGGTATTCAAAACAAAATGCATCCAGGCGAAGCCGCTGATAAAAACTTATATGACTTACCGCCAGAAGAAGAAGCACTCATTCCAACGGTTGCTGAAAACTTAGAGGTGGCACTACAAGCGTTAAAAGATGACCATGAGTTCTTATTAAAAGGCGATGTGTTTACTAAAGAGATGCTAGAAGCTTACATCGCGCTGAAACAAGAAGAAGTGCAGCGCGTCAATATCACCGTACATCCTGTTGAGTTTGATTTGTACTATAGCTGCTAATTAATAATTAATAATTAATAGGCTCAATTGTTTTAAATAAGAAAAACCAGCTAAATTATATTTAGCTGGTTTTTTTGCGGG
>NZ_PJBX01000110.1:0-31592 GCF_002836335.1 Psychrobacter sp. Sarcosine-02u-2
GGTTAAGGGTAAACCACAAAAATATCCCAAAAAAAATACCAGTCAGCCTTAACTGACTGGCATTAATCCTTTGGATGCAGTTTTTTTATGAAATAGCCTTTAAAAACAGCAAAGACAATGCCCAATTATTAAAGTCGTTTTTATCCTTATCGCTAAAGATAAAAACGAGCGCTAATCAGCTGTTTTGCTTGATTTTAATAGCATCTACAATCCCCTAAATAGACAAAAATGTGTTAAAATAGCTTCTTTAATTAAACGTTATTTTTAACAAAAACCGTATCGCCATTTTCCTATTATTTAGCCTGTTTGATAACGCTTTTTATAGTCTGTATATCATGGATAATGACGCTTTTTAGCGCCTTTATTTTTGTACAACTATCAGCATTTTTAACCGAGCCAAATACTAGAAAAAAATGTGAATAAAGGAGTGTATATGAGCGACTCGATCAGTCCTATTGCCATCGTGGATGAATTAAAGCAGTCCTATCTGGATTATGCGATGAGCGTGATCGTCTCGCGCGCGCTGCCTGATGTGCGTGATGGGTTTAAGCCAGTGCACCGCCGTGTGATGTACGCGATGCATGTGTTGTCTAATGATTATAACAAACCTTACAAGAAATCAGCACGTGTGGTCGGTGATGTCATTGGTAAATATCACCCGCATGGTGATAGTGCGGTCTATGATGCAATTGTACGTATGGCACAGGATTTTAGCTTGCGTTATCCGATGATTGATGGGCAAGGAAACTTTGGTTCGATTGATGATGATCCACCGGCGGCGATGCGTTATACCGAAGTGCGTATGACCAAGCTGACCCACCAAATGCTAGCGGATTTGGATAAAGATACGGTCGATTGGGAAGACAACTACGATGGTTCTGAGCGTATGCCAAGCGTTTTGCCTGCACGTATTCCAAACTTGTTGGTCAATGGCGCAACCGGTATTGCGGTTGGTATGGCGACTAATATGGCACCGCATAACCTGACAGAAGTGATTAATGCCTGCTTAGCATATGCGCAAAATCCACAAATATCTGCCGAAGAGTTGATGTCGCATATATCAGGTCCTGACTTTCCTACCGGCGGTGTGATTTACGGTCGGGCGGGTATTTTAGACGCTTATCGCACAGGTAAAGGCCGCTTGCATGTACGCGGTCGCTATATCATTGAGCCGATGAGCGAGACGGGCGTCAACCGTGACCGTGAACGCATTGTCTTTACCGAAGTGCCTTATCAGACAAATAAAGCCAAATTGATTGAGCGTATTGCTGAGCTGGTACGCGATAAAAAAATCGAAGGTATTACTGAAATTCGTGATGAGTCTGATAAAGACGGTATGCGTATTGCCATCGATTTGCGCCGCGGTGAAACGGCAGAAGTGATTGTTAATAATTTATTCTTGCAAACGCCGCTCGAATCTAGCTTTAGTATCAATATGGTGGCGCTCGATAACGGTCAGCCAAAGCTGTTGACTTTGCGTCAGCTAATTGCCGCCTTTGTCCGTCACCGCCAAGAAGTGGTGACGCGTCGTACCATTTTTGAGCTTAATAAAGCCCGCGTTCGTGGTCATCTGCTTGAAGGCTTAACCGTTGCCCTAGCCAATATTGATGAGATTATTGCGACGATTAAAGCCTCTGCAAACCGCGGCCTTGCTCGTGAAAACTTACTGAATAACACGTGGGGTTCAGGCAGCGTCGTTGCGATGCTAACTGCGGCAGGTAGCCAGTCGGTACGTCCAGACTTTATCGAAGGCGAAGACCCAAAAGCGCCGTTTGGTTTGATTGACAATCAAGAAAGCTATCGCTTATCACTTGAGCAGGTCAATGCCATTTTAGACATGCAGCTGCATCGCCTGACGGGTCTTGAACAAGACAAATTGACCGAAGAATACCAAGATTTATTACGTGAAATTGCTCATTTAGAGTCAATTCTTGGTGATTTTGATAAATTAATGACCATTATCTCTGATGAGATGATTGAGATTCGTGAAAACTTCGGTGATGAGCGTCGTACCGATATCATTGATTCCCGTATGGACTTTAACCGTGAAGATCTGATCCCAGAGCAAACCGTTGTGATGACAGTGTCGCGTACGGGCTATGCAAAAACGCAGCCAATTGACGATTATGTGGCGCAAAAACGTGGCGGCAAAGGCAAATCTGCAACCGCGATGAAAGAAGACGATGTGATTGATCATTTGGTCGTGACCTCAACGCACGCAACGGTATTGTGTTTCACCGACACAGGCCGAGTGTTCAGCTTACGTGGTTTTGAAGTGCCGATTGCCAGCCGCGGTTCGCGTGGTCGTCCGTTAGTGAATTTGATTGGTTTAAATGCTGATGAAACGGTCACCACGATATTGCCAATACCGCAAAATACCGCGGATGTGAGCGGGCATTTTGTCTTCTTTGCCACGGCAAATGGTACGGTTAAGCGTGTTGAGCTTGAGCAGTTTGCCAATATTCGCTCGAACGGTTTGATTGCTGTTGGCCTAGAAGATGATGATAAATTGGTTAGCGCCCGTATTACCAATGGCAGTCAAGAAGTGATGCTATTTGCTTCGAGCGGTAAAGCCATTCGTTTTGATGAAAACGATGCGCGTGTGATGGGTCGTACTGCTAAAGGTGTGCGCGGTATGCGTCTGGCCGCCGATGAATTTATCAAATCGCTGGTGGTTATCGAAGATGATGTGCGCGAAATCCTTATCGCTTGTGAAAACGGCTTTGGTAAACGTACCTTTGTCGAAGAGTTTAATACGCAAAATCGCGGCGGTGGCGGTGTCATTGCTATCAAAACTAGCGCCCGTAATGGCGCCTTGGTTCGGGCGACCAAGGTTGAGCCTGAAGACGATATTATCTTAATCTCTGATAAAGGCACGTTGGTTCGTACGCCAGTTGAACAAGTGGCAAGCTCGGGTCGTAATACCCAAGGCGTTACCTTGATTCGTCTGTCAAAAGATGAAAAACTGGTGGCCATGGCGCGCGTTGAGAACGAAGAGGCCGACGACAAGTTGGTCGAGGCGATGAAAGAAGATGGTACCTTTGGCGTAGAGGGTCAAGAACAAATCGATATTGATGCCGAAACAGGTCATGCGACGACCGATATCAATGATGTTATCGATATTGCCAATGACTATACGTTAGATGACGAAACGTCGACTGATACCGCAGATGAAAACACCGACGATGACGAGTAACCATATCAGTTGTTAGCTTTTTAGTTTAGTTAGTCATACTGCTCTAGAACAAGCCTCTGACGACATCGTTGGAGGCTTTTTTCTGAGCGCTGTTTATCCTTATAGCGTGTTTTTTAACCTTTAACTTTGCATGCTTAGCTTCTATACACTTATGATAAATAATATCTATTAAGCGCTATTTTTTAAGGCCGTTGTTATGTTTACGACCAATCAAACTTTTCAAGGAACGTTAGCCGCAATATCATCGAGTTTTTTATTCTCGATGATGTTTTTGTTTGGGTTATTTATGCTGCCCTTGACAGGAACACAGGTAGCATCATGGCGCATATTGATGATGCTGTTGAGTTTGCTTATATTGGTCAGCTTTACTAAGCAGTGGCAACATGTCTTTGATTATCTAAAAACCTTAAAAACACCAAAAGAATGGCTGATATTTATCTTGCCGACGCCGATTTTGGGTGGGCAAATTTGGCTATTTATGTGGGCGCCGGTCAATGGCTTTGGTCTTGACGTCACTTTGGGCTATTTTTTATTGCCGCTGGTGATGATCATATTGGGGCGCTTTTTTTACCATGAGCATATGAGCGCGCTACAGTGGCTAGCGGCCCTGTTGGCCGCTTTAGGTATCGGTCATGATATTTGGCAATATGGCACCATCTCTTGGGTTACCTTGTTTGTCTGTTTAGGTTATCCCCCTTATTATCTGCTGCGGCGTAAGCTTGCCGTACCGCCGATTACTGGTTTGTTGTCAGATTTAACTTTGCTGACGCCAGTGGTACTTATTATGCTGTATAGCAGTGGCGGCTTTAGCGTGGCGGCACAAAATATGAAGTTTTGGTATTTATTGCCGCTGCTTGGCGCATTTAGTGCGCTTGCGATGTCACTGACCATGATTGCGAGTAGTAAATTACCTGTCTCGTTATTTGGTGCGCTAAGCTATATAGAGCCGATGCTATTGTTTGTGTTATCCATTACCGTGTTAAGCCAAAGCATTGAGGAAGGCGGCTCGTTATTTATGTACGGTATGATTACGCTGGCGTTATTTATTATGATTACTGATAGTGTCATGGGTTATCTTCGCCGCCGCCGCGACAACCATTTGCACGGCTACCGCGAGCCACAAGTGGGCGGTTTTCCGCCGCGTCGCCGCTTGATAAACTACCGTATCGACGGGGTGTTAGCCGCACATCGTTTTCGTAAGATGCGTCGTTATCAAAGGAAGCTCGATAGCATACAGCGTAAAATCGAGCAGCTTGATAGCAAATAAATCCTCACATGTATGTCAAATGAATAAACTGGATTTTAAAATGAACAGACGGGTTAAGCCATTGTATTGCGTATCTATGCCGACTTTGACATAATGCTGAGCATGAGATACACAAGCGTTTATCTTAATTTTATTTAGTGACAGGATAGATAAAAATTTCTATCAACAATAGAGCTGATAGACAAAAGGCCTCCGACGTTCGCGTCTGAGGCTTTTGTTTTTTTCAAAATTGCCAAGGACGTGCGCTTATTTTTAAAGGCAGTTGTTATGCTCCTCACCAATCAAACGTCGCAAGGTACCATCGTTGCAATCGCCGCAAATTTTTTATATGCGGGGTTGTTTTTATTTGGTCTATTGATGCAGCCGTTATCAGGGACGCAAGTCGCTTCTTGGCGGGTACTGATGATGCTACTCAGTTTGGTGCTACTGGTCAGTGCGCTGAAACAATGGCAGCATATTTTTGATTATCTAAAAACCTTAAAGACGGCCAAAGAGTGGTTTTTATTTATCATTCCCACACCGATTTTGGGTGCGCAAATCTGGATATTTATGTGGGCGCCGGTCAATGATTTGGGATTGGAGGTGACATTAGGTTACTTTTTATACCCGATGATTATGATTGTCGTGGGGCGCTTTTTTTATAATGAAGACATGAGCTTGCTGCAATGGCTTGCGACCATTTGTGCGGCGCTCGGTATTGGCTACGATGTCTGGCAATATGGCAGCATTTCTTGGGCGACTTTATTTGTCTGTTTGGGTTATCCGCCTTATTATCTGCTGCGGCGTAAGCTTGCCGTACCGCCCATCACCGGACTTATCTCGGATTTGGTGTTATTAACGCCGGTGGTGATGGTGGTATTATACTTAAGCGGTGGTTTTGAGCTGGCGTTCGCGACCGATAAGTTTTGGTATCTATTGCCGCTACTCGGTATTATTAGTACAGCGGCGATGGCGCTGACCATGGTTGCCAGCCAAAAGCTACCCGTATCGCTATTTGGTACGTTGTGTTACCTTGAGCCGATATTTTTATTTATATTTTCCATTACTATTTTGCACCAAAGTATCAATGACGGCGGCTCGCTGTTTATGTATGGCATGATTGTCATTGCGCTGCTGATTATGATTGCTGATAGTGCGCTTGGCTATTTGGCACGTAAGCGTCACGACCGCCTGCAAGCGTACAATGAGCCACAAGTCGGCAGTTTCCCGCCGCGCCGTCGCCTAAAAAATCGCCGCATCAAAGGGGTTTTGATTGCCCATCGGTTTCGTAAAATTAGGAAGTATCAGCAAAAAATAGACAAGATGACGCGCAAAATCGAAGAACTACATGCCAAGTAAGGTTGTCTTACAAAGAAAATAAATTAAACTTAGCAGGCATCATTTCTCCTTATTACTCTACATAGTTTCTATGTTAAAGAGCGATTAATTGCGCTATTATCGACAATAAGGTCGCCTTGCTCAATGATGCTTGACGAGTTCCAAAAATGAAGTCTGAGGGCAGGCGTAGCCTATTAATATAGGTCTTATTTAAGATTATCGCTTATTCACATTATAACTAGGATGGTTTATGTTACATCTTCATCATTTAGCAAATTCACGCTCGTTTCGTATTTTATGGCTATTAGAAGAGCTTGGACTCGATTACAAATTAACCTGTTACGAGCGCAACAAGGCTTACCGCGCCCCAGACAGTTTAAAACAAGTACATCCGCTCGGTCATGCGCCCATATTAGAGGTAAACGACCGTGCGCTCGTCGAGTCGGGATTTATCATTGAGTACTTGCTTAAGCATTATGATAAAGAACATCAATTTAAGCCTGCTGATGACAATGAAGCGGCATGGGATGCTTATACGTTTTGGCTACATTTTGCAGAAGCATCCCTCATGCCGCCATTGGTCATGCGTCTGGTCTTTACCAAAGTGGTTGAGCAATCGCCGATGCTGATCAAACCTGTGAGCAAAAGTATTCGCAATCAGGTCGAGAAAAGCATGATTAGCAAAAGTTTGGATACCATGCTGGCCATGATGGAGCAGCACTTGCAAGATAATCATTGGTTTGCCGGTAGCGAATTTAGTGCCGCTGATATTCAGATGCATCTTGCGGTCGTCGGTGCCAATGCGGGAGCAGGTTTAGATAGCAGTAAATATGCCAATATCTTAAACTGGCTAAAACGCTGTGAAGAGCGCGATGCCTTTAAGCGCGCAGAAGAAAAGGGCGGGCGTTTGAAATTTTAGATGCAGCACACTTCATCATTAATAAATGACTGAATTTATATTAAAATAAAGGTTTTGTTTATTTATAGACAAAACCTTTTTTAGGATAAAAAATGACAGACTTAAATAAAACAAACAACCGGCATAGCAATGCTGATACAAGCTTAACTACGGAACCAACTATAAATGCTGCTGAAGAAAATAAAAATAGCCAGCAAGTCTCTATCAAAGCGTGGTCACAAAAGCTGCTGGTAGTACTCCTATGTCTTGCAAGCTTTTATGGTGGTTGGAAATCCTATGAATCCAATATGGTCAATGAATGTACGGCCAATGGTGGGCAAATGATTGAAGGTCAAAGAACCATGCTATGCCAGTCTTTATAAAGTCGTCTTTATAAAAACATCACTATAAAAACGTCGCTATAAAAAGTATTTAGATAAAGAGTTTGCTTATGTTAAAGCTTACCTTTTTGGGCACCTCAGCGGGCGTGCCAACCAAGCAGCGTAATGTCACCGCATTAGCTGTTGAGTCTCTTAATCCCTATGCCTCAAACATCCAAAACACGACTCAATCTAAAAAATCACGGCCTTGGGTGTTGGTTGACTGCGGCGAAGGCACACAGCAGCAGCTCTTACATACTAAGTTATCTCTACATCAGCTCCAAGCCATTTGCATCACTCATGTGCATGGCGATCATTGTTATGGTCTGCCGGGGTTGCTTGCGAGTGCGGCAATGTCAGGGCGCCGTGAGCCGTTAATCATCGTTGCGCCAAAAGCAATCGCCACGTTGCTTGAAGCGGTAACTTTGACGACAGAGCTATATTTTCCATTTGTTATTAACTTTATGGCGATAGAAGATTTGCTCTCTGAATCAAATGAAGGAAATAAAACTCAAGTAACGATTACACTAGACAATCAGCATCAGCTGACGATAGGTATTTATCCTTTATCGCATCGCGTGGCCTCTTATGGCTTTGCTATCAATCAAACCATCAGCCGCCGTACGCTGAATACCGATAAATTGATAGCCGATGGTATTCCAGCAAGCGTGCTGTGGGGCAAGTTGCAGCAAGGCAAAGATGTCGCAGCCGAAGACGGACGCACGCTTTATTCAGCCAATTATGTCGATAATAACAGTCAGCGCATAAAGGTTGTGGTGGCGGGCGATAACGATACGCCAGAGTGCCTAAGTGCTGCGGTAGTCGATGCCGATTTAGTGGTACACGAAGCCACGTATACTCATGATGTGTTACATAAGATTCAGGCAAAAAACCCAGACTTTGATCCGATGCACAGTAGCGCGCAATTGGTCGGTCAATTTGCCCAAGAAAACAGCGTTAAAAATTTAATTTTGACCCATTTTAGCGCCCGTTATCAAAGCTTTGATAATCCTCACAGTGATACGCCCAATATGGCGCATATCCGCTTGGATGCCCAAAGTGCTTATCAAGGCAATCTATGGTTAGCCGCTGACTTTGATCAATATATGGTGAATGGCACAGCGGACTTAGTAAGCGCAGAAGAAGGGAGCCGCGTACAGTATCTAGGCTCTGCACGCGACCATAAAGAATAACATAACAACAAATTTCAATAACTTTTAAGCGTTATTATCTTCAGCTGCTAATTGCATTTGCCCTATCCAGTAGCGGCTAAATTGATAGGCCACGCGCCCCGAGCGGCCACCGCGCTCTGATGCCCAGCGTAATGCTGCTGCTCTAATGTCGTCAGGCAGCGTATTATTTTCCTCTGCATGATGATTACTTTCTTTAACGTCACTCGCATTATCTAGATTGCGGTTTGGCGAAAGTGATAAATAATGGCGCACAATGTGCAAGTAAGTGTTTTGATCCATCGGATGAAAGGATAACCAAAGTCCAAAGCGATCAGACAAGGAGACCGTTTCATCAATGGTTTCATAAGGGTTGACTTCGTCAGTCTGACCGTTATAAATATTGACATTGTCTTTCATTAACTGCGGCAAAAGATGACGACGATTACTGGTGGCATAGACGAGTAGCTTGTCTTGCTCGGAATCTAGTGCGCCGTCCAACACACTTTTTAGCGTCCGGTAACTCTCATCTTGACCGTTAAATGCCAAGTCATCACAGTACACCACATAACGGCAACCACAGTCCGCGGGCAGCGCATTAATCGCAACGCGTATCTTATCAAGCATCCGTAGGTCATCACGAGCGATTTCGATAATACGTAGCCCTTCGCTATGATAGGCTTGTAGCAGTGCCCGAATCAGTGATGACTTGCCAGCGCCGCGTGTGCCTGTCATCAGGACGTGATTGGCAGGATAGCCCTTTAAAAACTGGCGCGTATTTTGTACCAGTTTTGCCTTTTGGGTATCGATACCATGCAAGTCATCTAAACTTAAAAATAAATTCACTGCCAAAGGCTCCAGGTGCCCTTGCTTACCGCCAACCCAACGATAAGCCAGCTGGGCAGGATCAATCTCGATAGTTGGCGTGACCTGCTCTTGCAAATACTGCTCAAGTAAATTTAATACATGGTCGGGTAGGGCGTAATTCATAACAGGCATAGTAGATTGGGGCATAATACATAGTCGCTTATAATTTAGTTACTTATAATCATAAAAATGGCAGATTGCCTATTACATATATCAAGTACATACATCAAGGCAGCACTTATCATGAAAAATAGTGCCAGTTATCAGGCAGTATTTCAAGCAAAGCCAAAGCAAGACTTGGCAAAACAGACGTTGCAAACGGATGCGCAGCAAATTCTGCCTATATTGACCATAGCATTCTTGGACTTGCAGTATAGTAAGATAGCACATCAGCGTATCAGTCAGCAGGGTGTCACTAATACGCTTGAATATCAAGGTTTAACACGCGCCAAGCATCCCCAGTTTGGTGAGGTCATGATGAAATGGCAATTAAGTACAGATGCTCATCGACACGGATCTGATTTATCTTATGAGGCCGAAGTTCTAAGATCTACCAATCAGTTCTCGAACCATCAGGGTAGATTTTCTTCTATCGCGCCGCCGCTATTAGCCACTCATCATTTACAGCTACAAGTATTAAATAACAGTCAAACACTCACCCTTGTTGTTATGCCAAATTATGCCAACGGTAGTGTCGCGCGCTATTTAAAACAAAGCCTGACTGCCGAGCAAAAGCAGCAATTAATCGTTCAAGCCGCAAAGCTTATTGCCAATTTACATCACATAGGTTGGCTGCATAATGATATTAAGCCGAGTAACTTTTTACTAGAGGGTTTTATGCCAAATCATGCAGATATTGGCGGTATCGTACCTAATTTATTATTGACTGATTTTGCTTTGGCAGAACCCATTAATAATGGTATTACTCAAATAAATAAGAAAAATAGTACAGAAAACAATGCTGGCACGCCCGCTTACCTTGCCCCTGAACGCTGGCAAGGACAGGGCGCAACGCTACAAAGCGATATTTATGCGTTTGGGATAATGCTATATGAAATATTGGCAGGCGAGCGACCGTTTAAGATTGATAATCCGAGTGGTGCGCCGTTAAGAGAATGGGCGACTCAGCATTGCCAACAGCCAATTGTAACAATGCCGTTGGAGTATAGTCGCTATCAACGTATTATCAATAAAGCGTTGGCGAAGAGAATGGAAAAACGTTATCAAAGTATGGAAGAAATCGTGCTGGATTTGAAAAGATTATAATCATCAATGCTAAATTCTAGACACAAAAAAACCTGCTAAAAAGCAGGCTTTAATATTTGGTCTAAGATGTACTATCCGAAAATGGTGGGGCTGGAGAGACTCGAACTCTCACACCTTGCGGCGCCAGAACCTAAATCTGGTGCGTCTACCAATTCCGCCACAGCCCCATTTTCGTTACTCTATCATCAAAGGCAGTTAAATTCAAATGCCATCGAGATAGTTAACTGATTCGGTAGTGCGTCTCAGTGGTTGGCTATTATATAGAGTTTCAAAGGTTTGGCAACCCCTATTTGCGATTTTTTTTAATTATTTGAAAATTATTTTTGCTAAATCTCATAAATATTTGATATTGCTGGTTTTTATTTCAGAGACTGATGGCTTTAATTATTATTTTTCTCTGCTGCTGTCATCTCTAATTGCTGTAATTTGCGGGTCAAAGTATTGCGTCCCCAACCCAGTAAGTTGGCGGCAGCTATTTTTTTACCGCCGCTATGATTGAGAGCAGCTTGCAGTAACACACGCTCAAACTCGGGCGTTGCCGTTTGTAAAATATCGGTTTCACCCGTTTGCAGCGACTGCTTCGCCCATATAGCCAACGCTTGCTGCCAGCTTTGCTTGTCATGCGTTTGGGTCAATTGACTGTTCTGGCTGTTTTGCATGTTTTGATGCACGTGATATGCCGCATTGCTTTGTTGCTCTACATTAGGGGCAATATTGTCTAGCAGCTCTGGCGGCAAATCCTCAATCATAACGGTGTCGCCCGTGGTCATTACCGTCAGCCAAAGGCAAACGTTTTCAAGTTGACGAACATTACCGCGCCACGCAAAAGATTGCATCATCTGAAGCGTGGTAGGATGCAGCTGCTTTTCGGCGCTATTTAATTGTTTGGCGGCGCGCTGCATAAAGTAGTTTGCTAATGCAGGAATATCTTCAGGGCGCGTCCGTAAGGGTGGCAATGGCATACGAATCACATTAAGGCGATAAAATAAATCTTCACGAAATTTGCCTTGTTTGACCAATTCTTCTAAGTTTTGGTGGGTAGCGGCAATGATGCGTACATTGACTTTGACCGGCTGCTGTCCGCCGACGCGAAAAAACTCACCGTTGGCCAATACGCGCAGCAGACGCGTCTGGGTACTGTACGGCATATCGCCGATTTCGTCTAAAAATAGCGTGCCGCCGTCCGCTTGCTCAAAACGACCTTGCCGCGTCGTCGTTGCGCCAGTAAACGCGCCTTTTTCGTGACCAAACAATTCTGACTCAATCAAGTCATGCGGTATCGCTGCCATATTAAGCGCGATAAAAGGTTGCTGCGCCCTTGGAGAATGGGCATGAAGCGCACCTGCCACCAGCTCTTTACCTGTGCCTGATTCACCAGTAATCAAAACGGTAATAGGAGAGTGTGCCAAGCGTCCAATCGCGCGAAATACCGTTTGCATCGCTTGTGATTGACCGATGATACCGCTCGGATTGTTATTAATATCGCTATCCGTTTGGTTTTTAGATTTAGGTTTAGATTTAAGTTCGATGGTCGTTTTGGTTTCATTTTTAGCTTTTTTGACAGTCTTTTGAGCAGGCTTAGTTGCATCATTTGTTATTTTCAAATTCGGCTGATAATTAATGGCCTTATAAATTGTGGCGACCGCCTCATCTAAATCAAAGGGTTTGGGCAGATATTCAAATGCACCAGTCTGATAGCTATTGATAGCAGAGCTCAGGTCGGAATGCGCGGTCATAATCACAATCGGTAGCGTAGGGAAGTGCTGATGTACCCAATCACTAAATGACAGACCGTCCATCATTGGCATACGAATATCGGTCAATATCACATCTGGTAGCTGGTCGGCTGCTTCATGCTGTTGCAAGATATCGTTCAGGCGCGTCCACGCTGCTTGCGCTTGGGTAAAGCTAATAACCGTTAAGCCTGCCTCTTCAAAGGTATCTGCCAAGATCAAGCGCAGCGCCGCATCATCATCGATAAGCCATAACGTTGCAGGAGTAGCAGCAGGATTATTACCCACAGTGACCATAGGAATTTGCTCATTGCTCGTAAGGTATTTTGTGTCATTATGCTGAGTCATGGGTTTGGCCTAATAAGCAGTGAGAAATGGAAAATGAATATAAAATTCTAGCCTTAACGGTTAGCGCTTGGCTGAGAAAAAGGCAGGTAGAGGGTAAAGCGGGTTTGATTGTGCTGATAATGACTTTTAAAACTGCCGCTAAAACCTTGGGCTTGCTTTGAGCTGACGTCAATCATACCATGATGGCGGCTGATGATATCTTGGACGATGGATAAACCTAGGCCTGTACCAGCTGCGCGGTTGGTCACCATCGGGAAAAATATCTGACCGATTAATGCGTCGTCTATCCCTGAGCCGTTGTCGGTAATGGTGATTTGCAAGACTTGTTTGTGCTGCAGGCTACCGATGGTATGCTGAAAGGCAACCCGCGTTTGGATATGCAGCTTTGGTTCATAGCTACTATCAATGTCAAGATGACTTTGGGTATTAGCTGATGAAAAGTTGCCAAACGTGGCTGGCGTATTTTGTTGCAGCGTTTGCTCAAAATCAGTCATCGATTCGCAAGCATTATTCATCAGGTTTAAAAACACTTGAATTAATTGAGCTTTATCCGCGCATAACTCAGGTAACGACAAATCATAATCACGTTGTAGCACCACGTCCGGATATTGATGAATGATTAAAGCCAAAACGTGCTCTAGCGGTTCATGGATATTGAGCATTTGCCAGTTTGGCAATTGATGAGAGCCAAGAAGCTGCCCAATCAACTGGGTCAAACGATCGGTTTCTGAAATGATAATATCAGTATAACTCCGCAGCTTTGCCGCATTATTTCTCAGGTTGTTTTCATCCGCTACATTCAAATTTTCATTCACAATAGCAGAAAATTCATTAAACTTAATAAATTGCCGCTGTAATAATTGCGCCGCCCCGCGAATACCTGCCAATGGATTTTTGATTTCATGGGCGACCGAGCGTAACATATGACGGGCGACGCTATATTGCTGCTGCTGGCGCTGTTCTTCTGAAATACGACTTTGCCGGTCTTTGCCCCACATTTCTATAATAAAATAAGACTGCTGCGCATGACTAACAGGGGTCACGCTATAATCCACGGATAGTGTCAGTCCGCCGTTAAGCTGGGTGTGTATAAGGTGGTCATGGTCAATAAACGGCTGCTGATAGTATTTTGCTTGACTAAAACGCTCCGTCAACGCACAGGTCTTATCTTCTCGATTACTATTAATAAGTCTGTCTTTTAACATTAACTCATCGGGCGCAAGTAGGCTCAAGATTGATTGACCTCGCAAACGTCCGCTGCTAATGGCAAGCAGCTGCTCCGCTTGCGCATTTAGCCAGGTAATGGTCAGCGCTTCATCAACGTATAAAATAGCGGTAAATAAATGCTGTAATATAAACGTCGAATCTGGATTCGGTTTGGCAGTGGTCAAATCAGCCGTCATGGATAATGCCTAAAATTAAGTGAGACTGGGGATAATATTTAACCATAAATCAACACACTAGCGCGGCAAAACTGGCGATTATCACAAAAAAAACGTACAATGCGCACAGCCAATTTATCTCTAGCAAGGTCAGCCATGCCCAACACTTCTACCGAGTCGCTTAATACGACTGTTACCACCTCATCAGTTCCTACATCGCCAGCTTCTGCCTCATTAGCTTCTATGCCAAAAGACACTGCCACTATTTTTAATCCTGCAAAGCCAAATATAGCGCGAGAAAGCAGTCAGGCAGATGTCAGTCAAGCAAACACTAACCAGCCTTACCACCATAAAGCCAACCACAATCAAAACCGTAGTATTGAGCAAAGTAGCGATGCGACGCTAGCCAATTCAGCGACGATTGACGCGCCCGTGAACGCTGCGCCAAAGATTGGCTTTGTATCGCTTGGTTGTCCAAAGGCACTGGTCGATAGTGAGCGCATTATCACCGAGCTTAGTCGTGACGGCTATCAAGTTGCCAGCGATTATGAAGGCGCAGACTTGGTTGTGGTTAATACTTGCGGTTTTATTGAGTCAGCCGTGCAAGAATCCTTGGACGCCATCGGTGAAGCGATTAGTAAAAACGGTAAAGTGATTGTCACCGGCTGCTTGGGTAAAGAGGCCGATAAAATCCGTGCCATGCACCCAGCTGTGCTATCGGTTACCGGTGCGCATGCTTATGATGAGGTAATTACTGCCGTCTCGCAACATGTGCCCAAACCCAAGCGCGATATAGATAGCAACTATGATCCAAAGATAGATCTGATTAATGAAGCGGGGATTAAATTGACCCCCAGTCATTATGCTTACCTGAAAATATCGGAAGGCTGTAACCATCGTTGTACTTTTTGCATCATTCCAAGCTTACGTGGCGATTTGGTTTCGCGGCCGATTGATAGCGTGATGAATGAAGCAATGGCGCTGAAAAATGCTGGCGTGAAAGAGCTGCTGATTATCTCACAAGATACCTCTGCTTATGGGCTGGATTTAAAATATAAAACCAGCTTTTGGAATGGCATGCCGCTGAAGTCGAAATTTTATGACTTGTGCCAAGCGTTAAATGATTTGGGTATTTGGGTACGCCTGCACTATGTTTATCCCTATCCGCATGTCGATAAAGTGGTTGAGCTGATGGGTGAGAAAAAACTACTGCCTTATCTTGATATTCCATTCCAACATGCTAGCCACAGTGTTTTAAAAGCCATGAAACGTCCGGCGCATAGCGAAAATACTTTGGCGCGTATCAAAGCGTGGCGTGAGATTTGCCCTGATATTGTCATTCGTTCAACCTTCGTCGTCGGCTTCCCGGGTGAGACCGAAGAAGATTTTCAGTGCTTGCTTGATTGGCTGGTCGAGGCGCGCCTTGATCGCGTCGGTGCTTTTACGTATTCAGAAGTCGAAGGTGCGGTCGCCAATGATTTGCCAAATCATGTACCTGAAGACATTAAGCAAGAACGCTATGAGCGTTTGATGACAATACAGCAAGAGATTTCGGCACAAAAGCTGCAAGAAAAAGTCGGTAAAACCTTGATGGTATTGGTCGATGAGATTGATGAAGAAGAGGGCATCGCGATTTGTCGTAGTTATGCCGATGCGCCTGAGATTGACGGTCACGTCTATGTCGATGAGATCACTGCGCAAGTCAAAGTTGGACAATTCTTAACCGTCACGATCGATGACGCCAGCGAATATGATTTGTTTGCCAGTTATAAAGGTTAGAGAGCTACAACGATAACCGAGTGAAAGTTGCCCAATCGTGGGCAGTTTTTGCTACAATTAGCGCAATTTGGCTTTTTACCTATTTGACATCGTTTTTGGCGCTATTATGCCATTTAGGATAATTTGAAAGGGTAGGCTAAAGTCCAATGCAATTTGTGTTTTACCGCTTATTTTCATTATAATTTCATGCTAACAAGGTGACCTCATGTCTGACAAAAACCCGCGTTACTCTCGTATCTTGCTAAAACTTTCTGGCGAAGCCTTAGCTGGTGGCAAAGAGATGGGGATTGATACCGAAGTGCTCGATAAGATGAGCTTGTCTATCGCCCACTTACGCGGACTTGGGGTACAAGTCGGTATCGTCGTCGGCGGTGGTAACTTGTATCGCGGTGCCCAGTTGCAACAAGAAGGTTTGGTCGGCCGTGTCACTGGTGACCAAATGGGTATGCTAGCCACTGTGATGAATGGTCTGGCCATGCGTGATGCCCTTGAGCGCCGTAATATTAAAACGCGTTTGATGTCAGCATTGCCAATTGGCGAAGTCACTGAAAGCTACAGTAGCCGTAATGCCATTCGTTATCTTAAAAATGGCGAAGTGTGTATTTTTGTCGCGGGCACGGGCAATCCGTTCTTTACCACTGATACCGCCGCTTGCTTACGTGGTATCGAAATCGAGGCGGGCTTAATTCTAAAAGCGACCAAGGTTGATGGCGTTTACGATAAAGACCCAAGCCTCCATGCTGATGCCAAAAAATATGACGGATTAACCTTTGATGAAGTGCTCGAGCAAAAACTTGGCGTCATGGATTTAACAGCGATTGCTTTATGCCGTGAGCACAACGTCCCACTGCAAGTGTTTGATATGACCAAGCCTAATGCCTTATTAAACGTCATTATGGGCGAAAATGAAGGCACGCGCGTTTATCATTAAACGCTCACTTATTTTATAGATGACTAAATGATTATATGAATAAAAATCATTGATGTTGTAAGCATCAATCGTTGCATAGGATTTATACCTAACAGCTTTATACCTAACAATAATGAGTGATTTATCGACAGCGATAAATAAGGATACATGATGATTAAAGAGATTAAGCAAGACGGCGAAGCACGCATGCAAAAAACCTTGGAAGCGCTTGAGACGACTTTTAGCAAAGTACGTACTGGCCGCGCGCACCCAGGTATGTTATCTGGCGTGATGGTCAGCTACTACGGTGCAGATACGCCATTGAACCAAGTTGCTAGCGTCAACGTCGAAGATTCGCGCACGTTACTGGTACAGCCATTTGAGCGTAGCATGGTGCAAGCGATTGATAAAGCCATTCGCGAAGCAGATTTGGGCTTAAACCCGATGACTGCTGACGTGATTCGTGTACCGATGCCAGCGTTGACCGAAGACACACGCCGCGATATGCAAAAACTTGCGCGCAGTGAAGCGGAAAATAGCCGCGTTTCTATCCGTAATATCCGCCGCGATATGATGAATGACATCAAAGAATTGGCAAAAGAAAAAGAAATTTCAGAAGATGACGAGCGCCGCGCCAGTGATGATATCCAAAAAATCACCGACAAATATATTGAAACCATTGATAGCCGCTTGAGCAAAAAAGAAAGCGACTTGATGGAAGTATAGGCGATAGGCGTCATCTTTTCTCTTTGATTAAAGACGACGCTTTAGCATTATTTTTTCTCTACAAACAGTCAGTGTTAAATAAATATTGGCTGTTTATTGCTGTATAAGAAATTAAGCCATTCTTAAGCCATTGTTTTGTTAAAAACCCTTTATGAAAGCGTTTTTGCAAGTTTAGGTTTTTAATAAATTGTTTGCTAATGAGCGATGGTTTTTCTTAACAGGCGATAATTCGCGTCACCTTACTTTACCCAAACCACAAGCAAGTCAGCCTATGTCTATTTCAGATACTTCATCTCCCGCGCTTCTCCCGCGGCATATCGCCGTCATTATGGATGGCAATAACCGTTACGGTAAAATCCATCAGTTAGGCAAAGGTCAGGGGCATATCGCTGGCAAAGATGCGCTAGATCCCATTGTCGAATACTGCGTTAGTACGGGCATTGAAGTCTTAACCGTCTTTGCCTTCTCTAGTGAGAATTGGCAACGTCCACCAAGTGAAGTGGCACTGCTCATGCATTTGTTGAGCTTAACGATTAATGAGCAATTGCCGCGCATGCAAAAATATCGCATTCGCTTGCGTTTTATTGGTGATCGCAGTCAGCTTAGTGAAGACTTGCAAGCATTGATGTTAGATGCCGAGGCAAAAACCGCTGACTTTGAAGCGATGACCTTGGTAATCGCTATTAGCTACGGTGGTCAGTGGGATATTGCCCATGCTGCTAAGCAGTTGGCGCAGCAAGTCGAAGCGGGCAAGTTGCGCGCAGAAGACATCGATAAAGAGATGCTTGGCGGATATGTGCAATTAGCAGATGCGCCTGCGGTTGATATGTTGATACGCACGGGCGGCGAATACCGTTTGTCGAACTTTCTATTATGGCAATCTGCTTATGCCGAATTGTTCTTTACCCAAACCCTGTGGCCCGATTTTAAAGTCGCAGAGCTTGCAGCGATGATAGCAGAGTTTGCTCAGCGCCAACGCCGCTTTGGCAAAACCAGCGAACAAGTAGTGATAGAGCAGCAGAGTCCTTAAAATAATTTTAGCTAATAAGCGCTGTAGAAATAATTGCTTAAATCGTCCGCGAGGTTTGAATTACACTTGTTTGGTCTGTAATAAGCTGCTTTAATTGGCGTTAATCCTGTTTAATGGGCTATTATAGAGCGCTGTTATGCTAGATTTTAACCAAACATTTTTCGTTATATAAGGCTCGATAAGTATGTGGCAACGAATTAAGACGGCAATTGTTCTCGTTATTATCGTTGGTATTGCAATGTTTGCGAGCCAAACGCCTATTTTATTTGCACCGCTGCTAGCGATTGGCGTCATTATTGCCGCCCACGAGTGGACCAAACTGATGCCAAAGTGGCAGCAGCCTGCGTTGTTTGTGCTGTTGGTTTTGGCGCTGACCATCGTCTCGCTGATGTTTAAAGTCACCTGGCTGTTTTGGTGGGTAGCGTCACTCATTATCTGGCTGATGGCGCTGTCTTGGGTGCGAGTCTTTCCTACTCATACTAGCTGGTACGGTAAGAAATTAGCATTGATGGGCGCTATTATATTAACCGCTGCCATTACCGCTATGTTTTACTTATGGCAACTGTCCGCATGGTGGCTGCTGTATGTATTCTTATTGGTCTGGTGTGCTGATAGTGGCGCTTACTTTGTTGGGCGTAAGCTCGGTCGCCGTAAGATGGCGCCAAACGTCTCACCCAACAAAAGCATGGAAGGGCTAGCAGGCGGCTTGGTAACAGGTTTGCTTGTGGTCATCGTCATTAGTGTTTTTAAACTACAATTGACTGGCCTACCGTTAGTCGCTTTTGTAGCACTGTCAGCACTGACGATTTTGGCTTCTGTACTCGGCGATTTATTTGAGTCGATGCTCAAACGCCGCGCTGACGTCAAAGATTCTGGAACGATTTTGCCAGGGCATGGCGGGGTACTTGACCGTATTGACTCGCTACTGTCTGCCACGCCGATATTTGCCCTTGGCTTTTGGGCGCTACAGCAGCTCGGTTTAATGGTCGTATAACAATAACTAGTCTAAGAATAAAAAGTCTAAAAATAAAAAACTATCAGGCTAAAAATATAAGATAGGTAGAGCTTACATATTTGGTAGTGACTAGGCTACCTCGTATTAGACTCTATACCTTATATTTATTTCTCATTTAATTTCACCATATTATAGGCACCGATGGTTATGATCCAACGCATCGCCGTACTAGGCGCGACAGGCTCGATAGGCGATAGCACGTTAGCAATTTTGGCGGCACAACCACAGAACTACGACGTTTATGCCTTATCAGGCTACCATCGTTTAGATAAATTATTCGCGCTTTGTCAACAGTTTTTGCCAAAACGCGTCAGTGTACCGACAGCAGCGGTCGATGATTTCGCTCAGCGTCTTAGTGCAGCTGGTTTAAATATCGACGTGGTCGGCGGTGCTTCAGGGTTGGTCGATATTGCGACTGATCCGCAAACCGATACAGTGGTTGCGGCGATCGTAGGCGCAGCCGGTCTGCCTTCCACTTTGGCAGCAGCGCGTGCAGGCAAGCGTATTTTATTGGCGAATAAAGAAGCATTGGTCATGGCTGGAAAGGTGATGATTAATGCGGTTAAAACGCATCACGCGACTTTGCTGCCCTTAGATTCAGAGCACAATGCGATCTTCCAGTGTTTACCCTTTGCGATTCAACAAGACAGTAGCCAAATTCATCAGCCAAACCATGGCGTTCGTAAGCTTTGGTTGACCGCGTCTGGCGGGCCTTTTTTGCAGCAGTCATTTGCGCAAATGCAGCAAGCTAGCGTCGCTGAAGCAGTTAAACATCCCAATTGGTCAATGGGGCAAAAGATATCGGTTGACTCAGCAACGATGATGAATAAAGGGCTTGAGCTCATCGAAGCTTGTCATTTATTTGATTTGAGTGAGGATAAGATAAATGTGGTGATTCATCCACAAAGTATCATCCACTCAATGGTAGAATATAGTGATGGTAGCTTTTTGGCGCAGCTTGGCAGCCCTGACATGAAGACGCCTATTGCCCATGCCCTCAGTTACCCTGCCCGTATCGATAGTGGCTCGCAGCCATTAGATTTATTTGCATTAAGTGGTTTAGAGTTTATTGAGCCTGATTTGCAAAAATTTGCCTGTTTGCGTTTGGCAAGGCAAGCGATGCAAGCGGGTACGCAGGCCACGATTGTGCTAAATGCAGCCAATGAGATTGCAGTTGCCGCATTTTTAAATGGGCAGATTCGTCTGACTGATATTGCCGATATTAATGCGCAAGCACTAGATGAGATACAAGTAGCGGTATTAAATGAGACTGCCGATATTGAAGATATTTTAGCGATTGATAACATAGCGCGTCAGCATACTGATACGTTAGTGGCAAAGTTGGCATGAATCTATAAAAATTCAGTCATTTGATAAACGATGTTAAAAGAGCATATTGAGAAAAGATCATGACGTTTTTATTAACGCTACTTGCGGCAATATTTGTCTTAGGTCCACTCATCGCCTTACATGAGTGGGGCCATTACATCGTGGCGCGTCTGTGCGGCGTTAAAGTACTGACGTACTCTATTGGCTTTGGTCCGAAACTCTTTGGTTGGACCAGTAAAAAAAGTGGCATCGATTATCGTATCTCGGCACTGCCGCTTGGTGGCTACGTCAAAATGCTTGATGAGCGTGAAGGTGAGGTAGCAGCAGACGAGCTACATCTAGCGTTTAATCGTCAGCATCCGCTCAAAAAGATTGCGGTGGTTGCCGCAGGTCCTATTATGAATTTTGTCATCGCTATTGCATTATTTTGGGTGTTATTTATGACCCCATCAGAGCAATTGGCGACAAAGATAGGGCAGGTGCTGCCCGATACCCCAGCAGCGATGGCACAGTTGCCCGTGGGCGATAAAATCGTTGCTATTGATGGCCATGACGTACAAACGTGGGAAGGTATTAACTATCGCCTTGCTGGGCGTATGGGTGAGACGGACAATGTCAGTGTCACCTTGCAATCTGATGCAAAAGGTAGTAACACCACCAAAACCTATCAAGCACCGATTAAAGAGTTTATGCAAGGCGACGCGCAAGGCAAAGATGCGTTATCAAGCTTCGGCATGATACCGTGGCAACCAAACATCGCACCAATCGTTGGCAACTTAACGCCCGATGGCGCTGCCAGCCGTCAAGGCCTACAGGTTGGTGACCGCATTACGGCTATTAATGGTAAAGAGATTACCGACTGGATTAGCGCCACGCGTATCATTCGCGACAATCCTGAAACTTTGCTTAATTTCACTGTATTGCGTGATGGCAAACAAGTTCAGTTATCCATCATGCCGCAAGGTAAAAAAGACAATTTAGGTAACGATTACGGGCAAATTGGTGCTATGGTGGCAGAGTCTGAAATTGTCATTCCTGACGCCTACAAAACCACGGTTGTCTACGGCCCTGGTGAGTCATTGATTAAGTCGTTTGAGAAAACGGAGCAGTTAGCCGTCATGACGGTCAGCTCAATGGGCAAGATGCTGTCTGGTATGATAGGTTTGGAGAATTTATCAGGTCCGATTACCATTGCGAAAGTCGCTAAACAAAGCTTTGATATTAGCTGGCAGATGGTGTTATCGACAGCAGCGTTGATCAGTTTGAGCCTTGCAGTCTTGAATCTTTTGCCCATTCCAGTATTAGATGGTGGACATATTGTCTACTATCTTATTGAGCTGATACGCGGTAAACCTCTGTCTGAAGGCGTGCAAATGGTCGGTCTAAATATCGGTTTACTCTTGCTGGCAGGTTTCATGGTGTTAGCAATTGGTAATGATATCAGTCGGCTATTTTGATAAATAATGCGGCGGTTTATTAACTAAAGCATGATGGTTTAATGCTTGCATGCTGCTACAGCGCAGGCAGTTCATGTAATACGGCGCTTGTTTTCTATTACCGCTACTGTACTAATTTTATTTTTTAGTTTATTTTATGATGCGTTTTATATAAAGTGTCCTGAGTCTGCCGTGCTGAAGTTTTTCGACTTTATGCGAAATGGGCTAGACAACACGTGCTTTTTACCTTAACTTAAGCAAGTTTTTTATTGACGGATAGTGTTTATGCGTACGCCTTTATTTATGAGCGCGGCTGGGTTGCCGTTAGTTGTAGCAATGATGAGTATGCCGGTGCAGGCTGCAGAATTTGTGGTCACTGATATCGGCTTTAATGGTCTACAACGCCTAACTCCTGATAGTCTCTATCCAGTTTTGCCGATTTCGGTGGGTGATACGGTTAATGATAGTCGTTTGGCCGCCAGTATTAAGGCACTATATGCGACTGAAAACTTCGCTGATATTCAAAGTCGTGTTGAAGGCGGCAAGTTGCGCTTTGATGTCGTCGAGCGTCCTATCATCGCTGAAGTCAACTTTGAAGGCAATAAACTTATCCCAAAAGAAGGGCTTGAGCAAGGGCTTGGTAACGCTGGTTTGTCTGTGGGTGATGTGCTAAAGCAAGCGACGCTGCAAGGTGTTGCCAACGAGCTACAACAGCAATATATTAGTCAAGGTTATTACAATAGCAATATCGAAGTCGATCAGACATTATTAGATGGTAATCGCGTCAAGCTTGATGTGCGCTTTATCGAAGGTAAACCCGCCAAAGTCGTCGATATCAATATCATTGGTAATAAGCACTTTAGTGATGAGCAGATTAAAGACGTTTTTGCAGTAAAAGAGTCGTCGTGGACGCGCCTATTATCTAAGTCTGACCGCTATGCTAAAGAAAAGCTGGCGGCCAGTTTAGAAAATTTAAAAGCACTTTATCAAAACGATGGTTATGTACGTTTTTCTGTCGATAATGCCGTTCTCAATATTAGCGAAGATAAGAGCAATGTGTTTATCGAAGTCAGTCTTAGCGAAGGCGAGCAGTATCAATTTGGTGAAGTAAACTTCTTAGGTAAACCAACCTTTGATAACGCTGAGCTAAAAGAGCTGGTCACGTTTGCGCCCGATGAAAAATATTCACAAGCCAAACTGGATGCGACCACTGCTGCACTGAAGAGCCGTTATGGTAATGAAGGCTATTATCTCGCACAAATCAGACCAGTACCGCGTATCAATGATGAAACTAAAGTGGTCGATATTGACTATTATATTGATCCTGCGCGTCCTATTTATGTGCGCCGTATCAACTTTACGGGTAACTTAAAAACCCAAGATGAAGTGCTGCGCCGTGAAATGCGTCAGTTAGAAGGTACACTAGCCTCTAATGATAAAATTCAGCTGTCGCGTACACGCTTGATGCGTACCGGTTTCTTTAAAGCGGTCAACGTTGATGTGAAGCCTGTGCCAAACCAGCCAGACCAAGTTGATGTCAACTATACGGTCGAAGAGCAGCCTTCTGGCAGCTCAACGATTGCTGCTGGTTACTCGCAAAGTGGCGGTGTGACTTTCCAGTTGGATTTAACCCAAAATAACTTTATGGGTACGGGTAACCGCGTGAAAGCAGCGCTATCACGTTCTGAAACGCGTGATTCTTATAGCTTGGGTTATACCGATCCTTATTTTACAGAAAACGGTGTTTCGCAAGGTATCAGTGCTTATTATCGTGAAACCAAGTACGATGACAGAAACGTTAGTAAATATGTCACCGATGCTTATGGTGCTACGCTGAACTATAGTTATCCTGTTGATGAAACCAAACGCGTGAGTGCGGGCTTGAACGTTGATAATACGACCGTACGTGGTGGCCGTTTCCTTGGTGTATCAAATGTACAGCAAATTATTGACGATGGCGGTACTGTTGAAGATTTCACTGGGGACTTCGAAGGACGTACTGGCTTCAAAAATGATTACCAGACCTACAACTTATTACTGGGCTGGGATTATAGCACCTTAGATCGCCCTGTATTTCCAAATAAAGGCATGAGCCATACGGTCGATGCGACCATTGGTCTTGGTGATGCCAGTTATCAGAAACTGGTTTATCGCGGCAATATTTATCAACCTATCTATAAAGATTGGGTAGCACGCGGTTATACTAAGCTTGGTTATGGTAATGATTTGCCATTCTATGAAAACTTCTATGCCGGTGGTTATGGTTCAGTCCGTGGCTATGAAGCCTCAACGCTTGGGCCTAAATCACAAGCCTATTTTGATGCAATTAATGATCCCGCTAAACAAACGTATACTGCAGAAGAGGTTGGCGGTAATGCGTTGGTTAGCTTTGGTACAGAACTAATTCTACCGATGCCATTTAAAGGCGATTGGGCGGATCAAGTACGTCCAGTACTATTTGCTGAAGGTGGTCAGGTATTTGATACCACAGATAAAGAAGATCGTATGTTTATCGACCCTGCTACAGGTAAACGTCCTGTAGATAAAGATAATAACCCTATCGACGTTCCATTGCTTACTCAAGACAATAAATTCCGCTTTAGTGCGGGTTTAGGGGTAACCTGGTATACACCAATTGGTCCGATTTCACTCAGTTATGCTGTGCCTATCGGTGACAAAGAAGGCGATGAGACTGAAAAAGTTCAGTTCCAAATCGGTAATACTTTTTAGTCCGATAAAGTTAACTGCAGCGGTTTAATTGCTTTTGTTCGTTTATGCAGCTAAGTAAACTAGTCCGCAGTTAGAATTTAATAGGTCGCCAAGCTGTTATCTCAACTTGGCGATTCACTTATTCATACCAATACTAATTTTAATTATACCAATAGCAACTATGATAACGATTGAGCAACTTATCACGCGGATTGAGCAGCGTCAGCCGGTTCTTAACAAGGATGACCTTAGCGCTGAGCAGTTGTGCCTAAAATTAGAGGGTATCGGTAATTTAACCACCGCCAATTCGCAGCAATTAAGCTTTTTAGCCAATCCGCATTATCTGCCTAGTCTGGCAAACAGTCAGGCTGGAGCTGTGCTGACCACCTCAGACCATCAAAGCAAAGTTGCACAGAATACGGTTGCCTTAATCGTTGCGGCGCCTTATTTGGCTTATGCCAGTGCCAGTCAACTATTTGCCTGTACGTCCTTGTTTAAAGGTATTCATCCGAGTGCTGTGATAGCGGAAAATGCAGTTATTGGCAACCAAGTGACTGTTGGGCCTTTTTGTATGATTGGCGAAGGGGTACAAATTGGTGATCGCAGTGTGCTCGATGCGCACGTGGTCATTGAGGCGAACAGCAGTATTGGTACCGATTGTGTGCTCAAGTCACAAGTGGTCATCGGGCATGATTGTGTGCTTGGTAATCGTGTAAGATTGCATGCTGGCGTTAGCATAGGGTCAGAAGGCTTCGGCTTTGCACCTACGAGTAATCCTAGTGTTACCGGCTGGGAGCGTATTGCTCAATTAGGACGCGTGGTAATTGGCGATGATGTACGTATAGGTAGCCAAACCTGTATCGATCGTGGTGCAATTGACGATACGGTGATTGGCAATCATGTTATTATTGACAATCTTGTACAAGTTGCCCATAACGTCCGTATTGGCGATGGTACTGCCATCGCGGCGCAAACTGGTATCGCGGGTAGTACCACTATCGGTAAGCGTTGCATTATCGGCGGTGCTGTTGGCATTACTGGTCATATTGAGATTGCGGATGATGTTACCTTATCTGGCATGACTATGGTGACCAAATCCATTACCAAGGCTGGTTCATACTCCTCTGGTACAGCGGCCATGCCAACCGCCAATTGGCGCCGTGCGGCGGTACGCTTTCGTCAGCTTGGTCGCGATTAGTCTAGCGCGGTTAATACATAACTTAACAACATATCCAATTTATTTATAAAATTTAAAAACACAGCAATGCTTAAACACAAAGCACTGCTTAGTATATAGCAAGGAAGCGCGATTATGAGCACAATTGATATTGATAGACCAAGTGATGAAGACATCAAAAGCTTAGCAGAACAAGGCTTAACACTGCCATTAACCTATCATACATTGAAGCATTATCTGCCGCATCGTTATCCGTTTTTGCTGGTAGATAAAGTCATATCGTGCAGCCCTGGCGAATGCATTACAGCGATCAAAAACGTGACCATTAATGAAGAGTTTTTCAATGGACACTTTCCCGATCAGCCCATCATGCCGGGTGTATTGATGGTGGAGTCGATGGCGCAAGTATCGGGCGTCCTTGGGTTTATCAGTGCCGGATTGACGGCAGAAGATGGTTATTTGTATTTGTTTGCAGGGGTGGATAAAGTGCGCTTTAAACGCCGTGTTATCCCTGGTGACCAGCTGATTATCCGTGCAAAAACCGTGATGCAAAAGCAGGGTATCTATAAGTTTGATTGTACCGTCCATGTCGAAGATGAGCTTGCTGCTAGTGCCCAAATTATGATTGCCCGTCAGGGACAATAAAATACGATGAACGCTAACGTATGACAAGTTTATAAGATTGGCTAAATCTTCCGCCTTTAGATAATTGTTAATAGGAATCTAGAAATTTATCTCGGTATTTTACCTAGATTGCCACTTTTAAAAATCGTTATGCTTTTGGGCGTCGTTGTCTTTTTAACCAGTTTTAACCAAAACCAGTATCAGGTTGATTATTTACGCTAAGCTTGCTTTACTTGTTTTACCATTTATTCGCATCAGATGATACAAAGGTCCATATTATGAGTCAGATTCATCCAACAGCACTCATCTCACCGTCCGCTAACATTGATGAGACTGCCATCATTGGTCCTTATTGTATTGTCGGTGATGAAGTTTCTATTGGTGCCCATACGGTATTGCATCGGCACGTGGTCGTAGCAAGACTGACGCGTATCGGGCAATACAACCAGTTTTATCAGTTCGCCAGTATCGGCGAAGACCCGCAGGATTTGAAATACGCGGGTGAGCGTACGTGGCTTGAAATTGGCGATCATAATACCATTCGCGAGGCGTGTAGCTTGCACCGTGGCACTGAGCAAGACGGCGGCTTGACGAAGATTGGCAGTCACAATCTTTTGATGGTCAATACCCATGTGGCCCATGATTGTTTAATCGGCGACCATAATGTACTGGCTAATAATGTCGGGGTGGCAGGGCATGTGACTATCGGTAATCATACGATTATTGGCGGCAACTCAGGTATTCATCAGTTTTGTACCATTGATGATTACAGTTTGGTTGGCGGCGCCAGCCTAATTTTAAAAGACGTCGCTGCTTTTACCATGGTTTCAGGTAATCCTGCTAAAGCCCACGGGCTAAATGTCGAAGGTATGCGCCGTAAAGACTGGTCTAAAGAGACGATTGATGTATTGCGCCAAGCGTATCGTGTTATCTACCGATCAGGTCTAACAACGGCTCAAGCGCTTGAGATTTTAAAAACAGAGCTATTACCAACAGAGCCAAAAATCGCCCTGCTAATAGATTCGCTACAAAAAAGCCGCCGTGGTGTGGTTCGCTAAACATAGTTTTACTAATTATAAAAATACTGTGATAGCTCGATTTTCAAAGTAATATACTTTGACAAATTATCTCGATAAACATAAAAAGCCATAACTATTAGTTATGGCTTTTTATGTTTATCGCTACTTGACTTTTTTGGTCGCTTAGCAGAAACTGGGCGTTTACGATATTGTAAACAATTCTTTCATAATGTTGCTAAGTGCGTCACATTGACAAGCTGGTTAAATGAGTCTCAGTCATTAAGAGCGATTTATGATAATCAAGGAAGATTATAAGCAACAGTAATTGAAGCACGAGGAAGGCAAAATGGCTATTAATAAACAAGAACATGCTCAGTGGAGCTCAAATTTTGGCTTCGTACTAGCAGCAGTAGGATCGGCAGTTGGTTTAGGAAATATTTGGAAGTTCCCTTATATGGTTGGGGAGAGTGGTGGTTCCGCTTTTGTTATCGCCTATTTATTTTGTCTTGCTCTGATTGGTTTTCCAATTTTGGTTGCAGAATGGCTGGTTGGTCGCCGTGGGCAAAAAAACCCTATCAATACGTTTTCTGATGTCGCCGCAAGCGAAGGTAAATCACGCAGTTGGGGTATTGTCGGTGCGACTGGTATTTTAGGTGGCTTTTTAATCTTATCGTTTTATAGTGTCATCGGTGGTTGGGCGCTTAATTACATCACCAAAGTTGGCTCAGGCAGCTTTGCCGGACAAGACGGTGACTCTGTAGCGGCAACCTTTGATGCGATGTTGGCGTCAGCTGGCACCTTGACAATTTGGCATACGGTTTTCATGGCAATCACCGCTTTAATCGTCGGTGTTGGTGTCACGAAAGGTATTGAAAACACTGCCAAAGTGCTTATGCCTTTACTGGGTGTGATTTTATTCGTGATTGTTGGTTACAACGTCATGAATGGCGGTTTTGGCCAAGCGGTGAACTACCTGTTTGCGCCAGACCTTAGTAAGTTAAATGGCGATGTGATGCTAGCGGCGCTTGGTCATGCTTTCTTTACCTTATCTATCGGTATGGGCATCATGGTGGCTTATGGCTCTTATTTGGGTCGTGAGGTCAATCTATTAAGCACGGCGCGTACCGTTGTTATTCTAGACACTGTCATTGCTTTAGCGGCTGGTTTGGCTATTTTCCCAATTATCTTTAACAACGGTCTTGATCCTGCTTCAGGTCCTGGTCTTATCTTTGTCAGTTTGCCAATTGCTTTTGGTAGCATGGGCGCCGGTGCCATCATTGGTACGTTGTTCTTCTTATTGATTACCTTTGCCGCTGTGACTTCTTCAATCTCATTACTTGAGCCAACGGTTGAGCTGTTAGAAGAGCGTACGCCAATGAGCCGTACCGTATCGACCATCGTCGCTAGTATCGCGGTTTGGTTATTAGGTATCGCAGCTTTGTTGTCATTCAATCTATGGAGCGACTTTACCATCATGGGTAATGGTATTTTTGATGCTCTGGACAAATTAACCAGTAAATTCATGTTACCTTTAACCGGTCTTGCCGCGATTATCTTTGTCGGTTGGAAAATGGATCAACGTAGCATTCAGCAAGAGCTTGGATTGTCTAATGGTACCTGGCAATTATGGCAAATCATTGCTAAATTCGTCGCGCCGATTGCTGTACTGATTGTTTTTGTGACCACATTAATAAGCTAATAGATTGCCTATTACCTATTAATAGTATTAATATTTTAGGTAATAAAGACTCTAGCTAAACAAAAAGGGCTTAAGATTAATCTTAAGCCCTTTTCCATTTTAATGTCTCTCGCTTAAAGCAGCTTCAAGCATCTTACGCAGATAAAATAACTCTAGAAATGGTTAACGTAAATTGAGTTCAGGAACGCTTTGTCCGCGTTTACTATAAAACTCATTTACAAACTCATCAAACTTATCTTGTTCAATCGCGTCTCTGATACCTTGCATCAAACGCTGATAGTAACGCAGGTTATGAATAGTCGCTAGCTGCGCCCCTAGCATCTCTTTACATTTATTTAGATGTGATAAGTAAGCACGGCTAAAGTTTTGGCAGGTATAGCAGTCACATTCAGGGTCTAATGGCCCTTCATCAGTGCGATACTGGCTATTACGTATGCGTATAATGCCGGCATTCTCAGCGTCACCGGTGACAAAGTAATGACCATTACGGGCGTTGCGAGTTGGCATCACGCAATCGAACATATCGACGCCGCGGCGTACCCCTTCAACGAGGTCTTCAGGCTTACCAACGCCCATCAAATAGCGCGGCTTGTCAGCGGGCATATCGTCGGCGATATAATCTAGGACGTCTATCATCTCTTCTTTTGGTTCGCCAACCGATAAACCGCCGATGGCATAACCATCAAAGCCAATCTCAAGCAGACCTTCGAGTGATTGCTGACGCAAATCGGCATACATACTGCCTTGGATAATGCCAAATAAGGCATTGGTGCTGCCAAGCTTCTTATGCTCATCGACACAGCGCTGGCCCCAGCGTAGTGACAACTCTAAAGATTTTTTGGCTTCTTCATGAGTGGCAGGATAGGGCGTGCACTCATCGAACTGCATCACGATGTCTGAGTTCAAGCTATATTGAATTTGCATCGATTTTTCTGGCGATAAAAATACTTTTGCGCCATCGATAGGCGATTTAAAAGTCACGCCTTCTTCGGTGATTTTACGCATGGCCCCAAGACTGAATACTTGGAAACCACCCGAATCGGTAAGGATTGGCTTATCCCAATGCATGAATTTATGCAGACCACCAAATTTATCAATGATATCAGTGCCCGGACGCAGCCATAAATGGAAAGTATTGCCCAAGATAATATCGGCGCCAATCGCTTCGATATCCCGTGGCAGCATGCCTTTTACGGTACCATAAGTACCCACTGGCATAAAAGCAGGCGTTTGCACATCGCCATGATTGAGATGAACCGTACCACGGCGTGCGCGCGTGATACCGCTGGCCGTTTTGTGTAAAACAAATTGCATAAGATAACCGCTATTTAAGCTATGAAAATGGCGCTAATTATAACATTGTTAAGCATTTTTTTGGACATGGATATTTAAGCGGCTGACAATTGGTTTAGAGAAGGAGAGCGTTTATAAAATAGCCTAAGCATGCTAACAATTAAATGGGACATTAATCGCTCATTAATTGGCATGCTATAACC
Source organism: Psychrobacter sp. Sarcosine-02u-2 (assembly GCF_002836335.1). Lineage (NCBI taxonomy): Bacteria > Pseudomonadati > Pseudomonadota > Gammaproteobacteria > Moraxellales > Moraxellaceae > Psychrobacter > Psychrobacter sp. Sarcosine-02u-2. The sequence goes on from NZ_PJBX01000110.1 coordinate 30,773, forward strand.
GAAAAATACAGACATTCTTGCCAAGTCATTGCTAAAGTAGAAGAGTGGCTACTATAAATCAAATAAATGTTAAGGTCTAAATGTATATAGCGGAGAGATAATATGGCTAAAACACGCTATTTGTCATCGATTCGCTTGCTATTGAATAACGACTTATCAAATAAAGCCCTATTAAATGGACTGTTATTAACGAGCGCATTATTACTATCAGGAGCAGCTATGGCAACCGAAGAGCCAAAATATACTGTACTAAAACAGACTGAAGACTTTGAGCTGCGTCGTTACGATGAGCAGTTAGTGGCACAGACTTGGGTAACGGGCGACCAAGATGCCGCCAGCCGTGCAGGATTTAAGATTCTAGCAGATTATATCTTTGGCAATAATAGCGCCGCAAATGGCAAGATTCGTAAAATTAGTATGACTGCGCCAGTAACAATGCAATCTGAAACTAAAAAAGGGAGCGGTAAGTCACAGAAAATTGCCATGACTGCGCCAGTCAGCATTTAACAAACTAAAGATAAATGGCGCGTGCAATTTACCATGCCAAGCCGATATACGCTGCAAACGCTGCCAAAACCTAATAATCCGAATATCGAAATTGTAGAAGTTCCAGCGCAAACTTATGGCGTTATTAAATTTTCAGGATTGGCGGGTACTGAAAAAGTCGCGGCGAAAACTAAAGAGCTACAATCTTGGATGCAAGCGCAAAATTTAACCATCACAGGTAAGCCTGAGCTGGCGCGTTATAACCCACCTTGGACGCTGCCATTTATGCGCCGCAATGAAATAATGATTGCTTATCAGCCTAAATGATTCATTA
>NZ_PJBX01000111.1:0-31038 GCF_002836335.1 Psychrobacter sp. Sarcosine-02u-2
ATAAATCAGCTTGCTGTATCGTCCGCTCCTAGCAGACGTTGCAGCAAGTTTTTTTATGGATATTAAAAAAGTCGCTATAAATCCAATTTCTAATCGTGAGTAATTTTATTTTATTTATCATTTCCCCATCGAGCGGCATTTTGCTAAGATAAGGCGTTAATTTTATGTCCATCGCTCAGTCGTCAAGGCTTTCAGCAAAAATCTGTTCTGACGCTTAAATTTAAAGCGCTTATGTTAGATTAACTTGAGATTTAGCCTGTGATAGCAGCGATAGATACATTTGGTTTTATGATGCGGTGTAACAATCTATGACAGTAAAGCATGTGAAAAAACAGCTGGTACAGCTGGTAGTGGGCGTTAGTGTTTCTATGAGTGCAATGATGGCTGGCGCAGCCATTCAGCCTCCTGAAATGGACAATACCGCCTATGTATTAATGGACTATAACACGGGTGAGATACTGGCGCAGAAAAACGCCAATCAACCATTGCCGCCAGCATCTTTGACAAAGATGATGACCAGCTACATGATTGAACAGCGCTTAGCATCAGGTGATCTTAAAGAAGACGAGCAAGTACTGATGAGCGCTAATGCTTGGTGCCGCGGTAGTAGCAGTGAGTCGTGCATGTATGTACCAGTCAATAAAAGCGCCAGCGTGATCGATATGCTACGCGGTATCATCATTCAATCAGGTAACGATGCTTCAAAAGCGATGGCCGAACACATCGCTGGTAGCGAAGCTTCGTTTGCGATTTTGATGAATGAAGAAGCCGAAAAAATCGGCATGAAGAATACCCATTTTGTCAATGCCACAGGTATGCCCGATGAAGGTCATGAAGCATCAGCTTTAGACCTAGCAAAACTTTCGCGTGCTATTATCAAAAACAGTGGCGACTATTATGGTCTTTATTCGGAAAAAGAGTTTACCTATAACGGTATCACGCAGGGTAACCGTAACGCCCTACTTGCGACCGACCCAACGGTTGATGGCCTAAAAACAGGTCATACTGACGCCGCAGGCTATTGCTTAGCAGCGTCAAGTAAGCGTGACGATATGCGCCTTATCTCTGTCATTATGGGCACAAAAAGTCAGCAAGCGCGCGCCGATCAGTCACGTGAGTTGCTAAACTGGGGCTTTGGCCACTTTACCACCGTCACTAAAGCGCCCGCTGGTCAGTTTGTCAGCAAAGTACCAGTATGGTTTGGCGAAGCAAAAGAAGTAGAGCTAGCGACTGGTGACAGTTTGCAGATTTTGACCAGCAAAACCCAAAAGAATAAAATCACCACCGTGGTCGATATTCCTGAAAGCTTAGAAGCCCCTATCAAAAAAGGTCAAGAAATTGGCAAAATGATGGCGGTAATTGATGGTAAAGCAGTTGCCTCAGTTCCTGTCGTTGCTACGAGCAATATTGAACAATCAGGCTTTATGAGCCGTATTTGGCAACGTTTTACACGCTGGGCTCAAAACTTGTTTTAAAGAATTGTTTTAAGTACTTGTCTTGAATCTTTAGCTTAACAATTTGTTTTAAAAGCCATTTGATATTAGATAACAGTGATTAGCGAGTTTAATATAAAAAAGACGCCTTTGATGGGTGTCTTTTTTATTGGTCTTTTTTTAACTGTAGCTTCATGAATACCGTCATATTTAAGAGCAAGCAAGCCAGCTTTTTAGCAAATTACTCAGCGCTTTGTCTTCATAGCTCGCTACCTGACAGTAATCTACCCCAGCAGCTTTTAATCCGTGCTCAAAACTATCTAAATGTAGCGCTTGCTGCTGCGAATACCAATACACCAACAAAGCACGATGACTAGTCTCAGAAGCACGAATACGTCTTGCTAAGGCTTCAGCGCTACTTGGTAATACGTCTTCAGCAAACATTACCATATCGAAATTTTTATCGTTTATATCATCAATGACCAGCTGTTCATGTTGATAGTAGGTAACACGCGCCCCTAGTCGCTGTAATTCCTCTAGCAAAGCGCCGCTATCTTGATAGTAATAATACATAACGTCAAGCCCAGACAGCAAATACTGCTGGCGCGATTGGCGCTGATTAGACAGCTGCATAGTAACAATAAACTCTGTCCCAACCCCTAGTGTACTACTCACCTCGACACTAGCACCCATCAGCTGCGCCATTTGCTTGACGACTGGCAAGCCAATACCTGTGCCTTCATACTGACGGGTCTGCGATGAATCTACCTGAAAGAACGGATTGAAAATATCTTCTATAAAGCTGCTATCGATACCGATACCGCTATCTTTTATCCTTATCTGCCAGCGGTTGCTGTGGTTGAAATGGGTCAGCTGCGAAGTAACGCTTACTTGCCCTGCTGTGGTAAACTTAATAGCGTTACTCAGTAGGATCGACAGTATCTGCTGGATCTTTTCGGCGTCGCCTTCGAGGCTATAATCAATATGATGAATATGACTGCTTAAATCCAAACCTTTCTGCTTGGCAATAGGTTCATATTCGGCCAATAGGTCTGAAATTAATTGTAGCGGATTAAACTCACTGATTTGTAGGCTGATTTGCCCTTTTTGGATTTGATTCAGTTGTATAATTTGATTGAGCGCCAATACCAATTTATCACTGCCATTGTGAATAATCTCAACTGCGTCTTTTTGCTCAGCGTTTAGCTGTTCACCTTCTAATAACTGTAAACCGCCAACGATGGCATTCAATGAAGTTTTTAGCTCATGGGTTATCATACTTTGAAAATTATGCAGCTGCACGTCAAGCGATAAATCTTTTTGATGTAACTGCTGCTCAAACACCGCCAGCGCTGCATAGTCTTGTTTCGACGCTTGCAGGCGATTAAACAAAGTAATAAAAGCCTGCTTAATCTGCACCAATTCTTCAAATTTAAAGCGCTGCGGAATTGCCGGTAGCTGCTCAAGCTCAGGGTTTTTTAGCACAATATCGCAAACTTCGGTCAGTGCGTCGATATCTTTTGATGGCCAGTTTAGTTTGCGCAAAATAAATAGCGCCCAGATAATCGCCAACGACGTTGTCATTAACCACAGCCATAAATTGCTTTGTACCCAATCTGTCCGCAGTGCCGCCACATTTAAAGTAATATTGATATAGCCAACCAATGCAGTATCAGACGACATTTCGCTCACTGAGTCGCTTATAGGGTCGCTCTCTGAGTTTGAGTTAGTATTGATGGTGGTCAAAGTCGTAAAATCTTTCTGCTCGCCGTTTAGCGTATCACTACCGATAGAAAGTGTGCTATTGCCATCCACATAGTCGCCGACGACCGGATAATTAAAGCTGACCGCATTGGCAAATAAAGCATTTTTCCAATCGTCTTTTGACAGATTGCTATCAGCAATGGGCTGCGAGGTGGTATAAAACAAAATACTTTCGATATTTTGCTCATTTTCTAACAAAAAACGCACTTGATCAGCGACTACCTCATCGCCATCTACGCTCGCCGCGCTAAGCGTCAGAAGGTTCGCCAACTGCTGAGTATGCCGACGTTCTTCCTTATAATGCTGCACCAAGGCATAAACAAAAGACAATAAAAAACCTGCCAATACAGCCAAAATCATGGTCTGCATGATAGATTGCCAAATGAGCATGGGTAAGGTTTTTGGGGAGCGGTTGTTCATATGACTCAACTGAGTGAAGACAACTTGTGATTATAATATAGATATATTATAGAGAGGATAAGGATAATGCGACATTTTAATGTAACTTAACACAGTTTTAAATTAAAAAATGCCATGACGACTGACATAGTCATCATGACATTTTATATTACAGAAAAAGCTAAGAATCGAAAAACAGCAAAGTTAAAATAAAATGTTCTTTATTTGCTATAAAAAATAAAAACACTCACTATCTGGCAAAATTAACGCTTTTTATCTTTATTGGTAAATCTAGGCTTATCTTTGGTGGTAAATTTTTGCGCGCGATTGCGTTCACGTTGGCGTAATTGCTGCGCTTTTGCTTTGGTTGGCGTATCACTTTTATTGGCGTACGGGTTTTCATTTTGCTTAAAGATAACATTCAGCGGTGTGCCTTCAAGCTTAAAGACTTGACGGAATTGGTTTTCAAGATAGCGTTGATAGCTTTTTGGCAGCGCAGACGTTTGATTACCATGAATCACGATCACCGGCGGATTATGACCACCAATATGCGCAAAACGTAGTTTAATACGGCGACCAGCAACCGTTGGCGGCGGATTGGCCGTGACCGCATCTTGTAAAATCTGCGTCAAGCGGTTGGTTGATACCTCAAACATCGACGACTGATAAGCGCGCAAGATAGATGGGTATAAATTACCTACGCCAGTGCCGTGTAGCGCAGAGATAAGATGTACTTTGACATATGGGATAAAGTTAAAGCGGCGATCCATTTCAAGCTTGATATAGTCTTTTTGATCTTGCGTCAGACCGTCCCATTTATTAATGGCCACTACCAATGCACGCCCTGCATCAAGCGCATAACCAATCATATTTAAGTCTTGGTCGACAATACCTTCGTGCGCATCAATCACAATGATGGTTACGTTAGAATCTTCAATCGCTTGCAAGGTTTTAATGACTGAGAACTTCTCTACCTTTTCATCGATTTTACCGCGGCGACGTACACCAGCCGTATCAATCAAAACGTAATCTTTGCCATCGCGTTTATACGGGATGTAAATACTATCGCGCGTCGTACCGGGCATATCAAACACCACCACACGGTCTTCACCCAATAAACGGTTGACCAGCGTTGATTTACCAACGTTTGGACGACCGATAATCGCAAGCTTTAACCCTCTTGGCTCGACGACATTTTCTTGCGTTGGCATGTTAGCGGTCAACGCTTCTAGCAAGTTACCAACACCGCGCCCATGACTGGCTGCCATTGGATACGGCTCACCTAAACCTAACGCATAAAACTCTGCCGGCGCAGCTTCATGGACTCCGTCAACTTTATTGGCGACGACATAAACAGGCTTGCCAAGGGTATGCAAAAACTTGCCAATTTCAGCATCAGCGCCAATCATACCGGCACGCGCATCAACGACAAAAACGATAATATCGGCTTCATGAATGGCGGTATGCGACTGCTCAGACATATAGTCATCAATGTTGCCGCTGCCATCGTCAGCTTCGCCAATACCGCCGGTATCGACTACGATAAAGGATTTGTCTTCATAAGTCGCATCACCGTATTGACGGTCACGAGTCAGCCCTGATAAATCAGCAACCAATGCCTGCCGACTTTTAGTGAACTGGTTAAATAAGGTAGATTTACCGACGTTTGGACGGCCAATTAAGGCGACCACAGGCTTGATACTCATGGGTTACTCTCAGTGAATGACACAGTGATGTGTACAATGGCGGACGCTGCGTTTACGCTTATATTAAGAAGAATAACGCTACTCGACCGCAAATTTAAATAAATGATAAAGATAAAATGATGATAAATAATAGTGAGCTCTTTGTGTTAAGCAGTTGCTACAAATGATGGTTAATATATCGCTTAAAGTATAGATAATTCAGACATATAAGCATCATGACCAATCAATCGTCATGGCTTATACAATTAACACCTAGCACTTATCGGTCGCATAGAGTACGCGAAAGCCACTATTTAAACAAGCAATTTACACAAGGCACGAAACGCTGACAAAGCAGCGTTTTTCTTGAACCTAATACCAGTATGCTTATTTAACGCTTTATTTGACAACTAGTTTTAATGCATTGCTTTAGAACATAGACGTTTAAATAAGCCTTCTCTTATAACAAACCTAGCGTGCTAATTGCCAAATCGCTACTTGTCCTGCCGTACTTTGGGTCATTAACAGACTGCCTTGTACTTGCAAGTTGGTCAAAGCACCTTTGGTCTGCACGCGGCTAACGATTTTACCGCTTGCAGGGTCAAATAAATGTACCACGCCATCAAAGTCGCCAACCGCAATATAATTGCCAATCATTACAGGATTGGTGAGGTGACGATAAGCCAACTCTTCGCTTTCCCACAACATTTCGCCATTACTGCGGTTATAAGCGACCACTTTACCGTCTAAACTAGTGGCAATAACTTGCTGATTATTGACCGCAAGTGACTTTAAGCTGGCAAGTTCATTGACGAACATGACTTGACGCGAAGCTAGATCAATACCGAGCAGCTGACCACTATAACTGATAGCAAATAACTGATTATTATCAACAATCGGCATACCATCGACATCGCTCATGCGCTCAACTTCGCTACTACCCGCTCCGACGCCAACGCGGCGTGACCACTGCGGTAAGCCATTATCAATAGTAATAGCATGCAAGCGACCGTCAGCCGTTGCTAGGAGTGCAGTTTTATCATCTAACAGTGTCGGCGCTGCTGTACCGCGTACACTAATAGGAGGTACTTGGGTGGCAAACTGCCAAACAGACTGACCGTTTTGTAGCGACAGACCATGCAAGAAACCATCATTGGCCGATAAAATTACTCGGTTATTGCTGATTAACGCTGGCGTCAAAACCGTACCGGTTAATTGCTGCTGCCAGCGCTTGGCACCAGTGGCACTATCAAATGCCATCACCGAACCGCTGCGTGTACTCACAATAGCCGTCTGACTAAGGGCGTCTAATGCCACGCCGCCGGTAATTTGATCGCCTACATTGACTGACCATAGGCGCTGACCCTTACTATCAAAGCCAGTCAAATCACCACCGCGCGAGGCCGTCACAATTTGCGAGTTGGCATAGCCTACTTGCAAGCTAAGAGGATCTTTACTACTGGCTTTTTTGCTGCCAACATCGGTACTAAAAACCGGCTGCAGCACGCTAATTGGCTGCGCAATTTGTACCAACTTTACAGGCTCATTGACGACTGGTTTGATACCTCGATTACACCCAACGACTGCCGTTGCCATCACTGCGATGACGGCGACATGCATGGCCGTCGTTTTGATTGTCTTAACGTTTATCGTTTTGTTTGAGCGAATAGCTTGAGTCATTATAGGTTCTCACTACCAATAAAGTAATCATGAATAAATTAGTTAGCAGTAAATAAATGGCACACAATAATAAGTATAATAAATAAGCACTTATGATTGATGCTACCTCTTTAACTCACTGCGCTACTTAGTTTTAAAAGGGTTTGTACAACGTTTTATCGTGTTGCAATTTTTCTTTATTAGCACATTAGCGCTTTTGCTATTTTTTTAATATTTGGTTTTGGTATCTTTTTAAAAATAGCTTATTCGCTAATATTTACTGAATTTTCACCTTTGGCTACGTCTGGCTGGGCAGGCATAGCAGGTTCTTGGATAAGTCCTGCTTGCGGCGCAATAGGTTCAGGCACGATACCGAGACTTTCCATCTTTAATGCCAATACTGCACGTGTCTCTTGACGGCTACGTAACAATTCCCAAGCATTATTGTAAGATTTAATCGCCGCGTCTTTATTATTTTGCGCCAAATAAATATCACCAAATAGCTCTTGCTGGCTTGCCTCAAACGAGCTTGGCATATCGTTATTAGCTTCAGTTAAAGCAGCATCGGCATCGCCCGCTGCCAATAGTGTTTTGGCATAGCGCAGACGGGTAATCGCTTGTAGACCCGCATCACCCAAATCGATTGCCAGTGCTTTTTTAAAGGTCTCACCTGCACCTTTAAAATCATCGCTGTCCACTTGCTGACGCGCTTTAATCATTAGCGCTTGCCACGCATAGACAGAATTACCATGGGTGCTCACTAGAGCATCAATATCTTTATCTAGCTTTTTACGGCTCTCTGCTAGTGACGCTTGTGCCTCTGCTTCTAAGTCTGGGTTTTGTGATGCGAGGCTAACTTCTTCATTTAAACGTTGAATATCGGCGTAATGGTCGGCGGCCACCGTATCGACGCGCGCATGGTTGTTTTGCCAATATGTCCAGCCAAAATAGGCTGCTAACGCCAATAAAATCGCAGTGACAATATAGCTGCCATATTGCTTTAACGCTTGCATTGAATTGTCTGCATTTGGCGAATTGGGTGTCAGAGCCATATATTTTTACCTGATAAAATTGATATGAAATGTTTAATGCTAAAACCACAATCGCTTATTAACGAACGAAGTTGTCTTTAGTTGACAACCAGTCTTGCGCGACTGTTTTTTGCTCACCCGTCTGCATGTCTTTGATACTAATGGTATTATCATCGAGTTCCTGCTGAGCGATAATCACTGTCAACGCCGCGCCCGATTTATCCGCCTTTTTCATTTGCGCTTTTAAGCTGGTTGCGCTCGCCATTTTTACGCGTAAGTCAGGACGGCTATAACGCAGCGCTTGCGCATAGCTGATACCCGCACTATAAACTTCTGGATGGGCAACCACAAAAATATCGCAAGCGGGCAACTCTGCTATCGGTGATACAGCGTCGATAAGCAGTAATAAGCGCTCAAGTCCCATCGCAAAACCAACGGCTGGCTCAGATTTTACTGCTTTATCATCAGAGGTGCCGATAGATTTTAACTGACCAACCAAACCATCGTAACGGCCACCGGCACAAACGGTCGCTTGGCTACCAAGCTTATCAGTAACCCACTCAAATACGGTTTTATTATAGTAATCAAGTCCACGTACTAAATGCGGATTAATCTCAAACTCAATCCCAAGTGCGGTCAGATACGCTTGCACTTGTTCAAAATGCGCTTTACTTTCGGCACCCAAAAACTCAGCAAGCTTTGGCGCCTCTGCCAATAGCGCTTGGGTACTCGCCTCTTTACTGTCTAAAATACGTAATGGATTGGTCGTCAAGCGGCGTTTACTGTCTTCATCTAGCTGCTCTTGTTTGTCAGTTAGATATGCAACCAATGCTTCACGGTAAGCATGACGCTCATCAAGCTCACCCAAGCTATTAAGCTCTAAGCGCATCTCATCTTTTAGACAAAGCTCTTGCCACATCAAATGCGTCATAGCAATCAGCTCGGCATCAGCATCTGGTAACGCACTACCAAAACTTTCGACACCCAATTGATGGAACTGGCGGTAGCGACCTTTTTGTGGACGCTCATAGCGAAACATCGGACCTATATACCAGAGTTTCGGCGTATCACCGCGCAATAAATTGTGCTCAATTACCGCGCGTACTGCCCCTGCCGTGCCTTCTGGGCGCAATGCCAATGGCGTTGGCGGCTCAGACTTATCGGTAAAGCTATACATCTCTTTTTCGACGATATCGGTTGCGCCGCCGATAGCACGCGCAAACAAATCGGTTTGCTCAACAATAGGCAGGCGAATATGCTCATAACCGTATCTGCCCAATACATCTGCCAACATCGACTCTAAGTGCAGCCATTTTGCAGACTGCTCAGGCAAAATATCATTAAACCCTTTGATTGCTTTAATCATAGTACGGTCGCATCCTTAAATTTTTAACAAGCTATCTCTAATACTTTTTATTAATAATCGCGCTTTATTTTAATCAGAAAATACATCAGGGTGACGACTTATTTTACGCGAATGATTTCATTCTCACGTTTTTTCGCCAAATCTTCGGCATGCGCACGTACCATGCCTTCGATTTCGTCAACTAAATTATTGGTATCAATCAAATGGCTTTTTTCGCCCATACGGTAGACCAGTGATTTTGGTGCCGCGCCAACAATACCAATATCCGCTTCTTTTGCTTCACCGGGACCATTTACCTTACAGCCAATCACCGACAAATTCATCGGCTCACGGATATCTTCTAAGCGTGACTCTAAAGCGGTCATTACTTTAATCACATCAAACTCTTGGCGTGAGCAGCTTGGGCAAGCGATAAAATTAACACCATTTGAGCGGATATTGAGCGACTTTAAAATATCAAAGCCGATTTTAATTTCTTCTTCTGGCTCTGCTGCTAAGGAGATACGAATGGTATCGCCGATGCCGTCTAATAACAGCCCGCCTAAGGCAATGGCAGATTTCACTGCGCCGGTACGATACACGCCTGCTTCGGTGACGCCTAAATGCAGCGGATTATCAATCTGCGCAGAAATCAGACGATAAGCATCTAAAGTCAAAAATACGTTACTGGCTTTTACCGATACTTTGTATTGATCAAAGTTTAAACGCTCTAATATATCGATATGGCGCATGGCTGATTCAAGCATCGCCTCACCCGTTGGCTCGGTATATTTACGCTGAATGTCTTTTTCCAATGAGCCGGCATTAACGCCAATACGAATCGGAATATTATAATCTTTGGCGCAAGCGACCACTTCGCGGACTTTGGCGTCGCTACCGATATTACCCGGGTTAATCCGCAGACAATCGGCGCCCGCTGCTGCAACCGCTAGGGCGATTTTATGATCGAAATGTACGTCTGCGATAAGGGGTACACTAACCCGCTTACGAATCTCGGCAAAGGCGTTGACGGTGTCCATTGTCGGTGTCGACACGCGCATCAAATCCGCACCCGCTTCAACGCAGCGCTCGATTTGGGCAACGGTCGCTTCTACATCACAAGTATCGGTATTGGTCATGCTTTGCACACTAATCGGTGCATCGCCGCCGATTGCGACATCACCAACATGTATTTTTTTGGTAAGACGACGATTAATAGGCGCTGACGTTGACATAGACAAACCCTTTCATTGGAACAAATTGGAACGAATTAAAACTAAAATCTGGAAACCAACATTACTTTTTAACGCTAACAGCTTGTTAGGAACAATCGTTTTGTTAAGTTTAATAGCTATTAAGCATTAAGGCGCAAGCTCAAAGCTGGCCTGCGTACCTGTGGCATAACTGTCTAACGCCACCGCTTCTTCATTAAGCATTAAGCTGACATTTTTAACATTATCAATCTGTACGTTAAAAGGCGGTGTACCTGATAATTTATAATCGCCAGCAGTTTGCGAGCCATTCATCAGATTACTACCCGAGGCATCGGTAATTACCACAACAGCGGCATCGGTCAGCTTAACGTCGAGCGTAGCGGCTGCCGTACTTTCACCGCCCAAATTCAGCGCCGAGCCCGACGCACCAACGCCATTACTATCAACATCAATCGCTGCGCCTTGCGCTTGCTCTAGTGCTGAGATATCTTCGCTGGTCGTTACTGGCTGCTCATTATTGTCTTTACTGGCGTTAGACACCATGCGAAATAAGAAAATCGCTAAAATAATAACGCCAATCACGGCGATGATTAATAAGGGATTAAAACGAATGCGGTTGTGAGTATCGCGCTGCAAAGTACCCATCGGGCGTAGTGGCGACTCAATATTCTGAGGGGCGCGCACCTTTAGCTCATTAGGGTAAGCGGCATCAAAGCTGCTCGCTACTTTTATAGGATCTAAACCCAAAAACTTGGCGTAGTTAATCGCAAAACCCCGCGCAAACGCCGCTTGTGGTAAATCCGCAAAATTCTCATTTTCGAGCGCTTGTAAATGACGTTTTAAAATAAATAATTCGGCAGCGGCTTCTTCTAAACTGACTTGTTTGGTTTTGCGGGCTTGCTGCAACATTGCACCAAATGATCCCTGAGCGTTAGATTGAGTGTTTGATGATGGGGTGGTCATTTCCATGGTGCCTCTGGATTATTAAGCCAAATCTTAAGTTGTTTTGCTTCATCGCTTAGTGGGTAAGCGGATAAAAGCTGCTGAGCCAATTGCTGGCGCGTCGCTATGTTATTTTGTGCCGCGGCAAGTTTGATACCCTGTAATAGCAGACGCGGGCTAATACTCTGCCCTTGTACCAGTAGCAAGGTTTCATCATAAAGCCTTTGAGCCTGCTGTACACGCTGCTGCTCGAGTAGCAAATCAACCAGTTCAATATGCGCAATCACACTGTTGCGGTTGCCATCTAATGCACGCAAAAATGCTTTGGCAGCAGCTGGATGATCATTGAGCTGAAGATAGGTGCGCCCTAAATTCTCTAACGCCCCAATCCGGCCTTCATAGCCAAGCGCCGCCCCTGCAATCTCAAACTGCTCCGCCGCCTCTTTATAGCGCTTCATTTGCGACAAATAAACGCCGTAATTATTGTGCGCTTGATCAAAATCTTTATCTAGCATAATGGCTTTTTTAAAGTATTGATCGGCTTTTGCAAGATTAAGGCGACTGCCCTCTTGCTGCAACAAAATGCCCATCATATCATAGGCAGGCGCATAACGGCTATCGGCAGCAAAGGCTTTTTCAAGTTGGCGCTGGGCGGTATCGAGCTCATTTTTGCGGATATATTGTGCAGCAAGTGACGTGCGAACGCGAGCAATTTCTTGCTGATCTAAATTGCGATTGTCGCTCGGTCGCGTCGACGTTTGATAAGGTGCATTACCAATCAAGTCTGTGGTCGTCGTACTTTGACAACCGCTTAACAACAAAGCACTTAACGCACTGGCTAACAAAATAACGTTTGCGCCGCGCGTTTGGGCAATGCTAACAGCTGATTGCTGCGCCGATTGAGAAAGTAAGGTTTGATATTTGAACTGACAAAGAGTTTTTAAAGTCATCATAGCCGCCATCATAAAACTGTGGGTCAATGCGTTCGATCATCGAGGCATCAGTTTAATGGATTTAGCACCCATAAGTACAATTTAGTTGATATTAATAGTGCTGCTCTTTATTATTGATGTCCGTAACTACATTTTATTACCGTTGTGAGATAAAAACGACAGATAAGCAATTCAATTCATTGTCTTACCTACTCACTTGTCAATCAGCAAATATTTAATCCTAACTTCCTAACTTTGGACAATAAAAACGGCATTAAATAGTTTCCCGATCTTTAATACTTTGCTGCCACGCTGCTGAACGACGCGTTCTATCCGCCACTTGTCCAACCAATTGACCACAAGCGGCATCGATATCATCACCGCGCGTTTGGCGAATGGTACACACAAAACCCGCTTGGCTTAAAATATCGCTAAAGGCATGAATGCGGTTATTGCTCGATTTATCATACGGCGCATGCGGGAACGGGTTAAACGGAATCAGGTTAATCTTACTTGGCAAATCTTTTAATAATGCCACCAGCTGATGGGCGTGCTCATTGCTATCATTGACGCCATCAAGCATGACATATTCAATCGTGACATGCTTTTTATGACGCGGATTGACATCATATACATAGTTTTTTGCCGCGGCAATCAGTTCATCTAACGGATATTTTTTATTAATCGGCACCAGCTCATTACGTAGCTCATCGTTTGGTGCATGCAAGGATATCGCCAATGCCACATCAATATCTTGCGCCAATTGGTACATTTTTGGCACCACGCCTGAAGTCGATAGCGTCACACGGCGTTTTGATAAACCGTAAGCATGATCGCTTAGCATCAGCTCCATCGAGCCAACCACGGGTTTGTAATTTAATAAAGGCTCACCCATGCCCATCATCACGACGTTGGTGACGTTATTTTCCCATAAACTATGGTCAACGTTTTCCAAACTGTCATTGTCATCGCTCATATAAGAGGCGTTCGCCACCCATAACTGCCCAATAATTTCAGCAGGCGTTAAATCACGCTCGAAACCCTGCTTACCAGTACTGCAGAAACTACAGTCTAGCGCGCAGCCAACTTGCGAGGATATACATAAGGTTTTGCGACCGTTCAGCTTGCTATCATCTGCCGGAATCAATACCGTCTCAACCAATGAACCACCCGTGACTTCAAAGACCCACTTACGCGTGCCATCATCGCTATATTGACGATGAATGACCTTTGGCGGCATGACACAAGCATGGGCGGATAATTTATCACGCAAGGATTTGCTCAAATTGGTCATTTGCTCAAAATCGGTCACCCCATGCTGATAAATCCATTTAATCACTTGCGTTGCACGAAACGGCTTTTCGCCGATGCTCTTAAAATAATCCGCCAGTTGTGCTTGCGTCATGCCCAATAAGTTGGTTTTCGCTTGTGCTTCATCGACAAGCTTGATGCTATTGGCAGGCTTTTTAGCAGTCTGTGCTGGGATATGTTGGATAGGAGTTTCGAGAGTGGACATAATAGGTAACCTTTTTGCAGCCACTAAAATAAGCGCTGCAATTATTGAGATGGGCGTTGCCAGTTAATCATACATCTGATGTATGAGGGCATAAGCAATCCGTTATGAGCGCATTTTTATCCGCTTCTTTTATCAAAATATCTATAAACACATAAATTTTATAAAAACATCATGACAATATGCTGATAAGGGATTGATAATGCTCGTAAAACTAATAATGAGGCAGATCTTTAAGAATTTCAATATAGAATCAAACTATTATAGCTAAAACGGCTTATACCAAAAGATATAAGCCGTCTTGCTACACTAATTATCGATAACCAGCATCAAAGCGATTATCAATAACTGCTGCTATTAACGCGTACGTGCACAAACTTCATCTTCATTGAAGAAATAGCTGATTTCACGGGCTGCTGATTCCGCTGAATCTGAACCATGAACGGCGTTTTCATCGATGCTGCTAGCGAAGTCAGCACGGATAGTGCCTTCAGCAGCGTCTTTTGGGTTAGTTGCGCCCATGATTTCACGGTGCTTAGCGATTGCGTTTTCGCCTTCTAGCACTGATACCAATACTGGACCTGACATCATGAAAGATTTTAGGTCGTTGTAAAATGGACGCTCAGCGTGCTCAGCGTAAAAACCGCCTGCTTTTTCATCATCAAGTTGTAGCATTTTAGCGGCAACAATTTTTAGACCCGCTTTTTCAAAACGGTCGTAGATAGCGCCGATGTGGTTACCAGCTACTGCGTCAGGTTTGATGATAGATAAAGTACGTTCGTTAGCCATGAAAAGCTCCTATTAAGAGTGGGTTGGATAAGAAATAAATTGTTATGTCTTTGGTCACTGTGTTGGTATCGGCTAAATTAAGCCATTTTTATTTGCCAATGCGGCAACCTGAGTGCCAACACAGGATTGCTGCCTATTATAATGGTTGACGATATAAATGATAGGGTTAATTTAGGAAAGTCACTTGCATAAAGCCAGAATTTAACGCTCATTTAGCAAATATTTATAATTTATTTCTACTAAAAAACCCCAATGCTCAGCATTAGGGTTTTATTATTCAATCAAAGCCAGCTAATATTTAAGCATCATACGGATCGCGCAATACAATCGTTTCTTCACGGTCAGGACCGGTTGAGATGATATCAACTGGGCAACCAATCAACTCTTCAATACGTTTGATGTAAATCTTGGCGTTTTCTGGTAGGTCATCATAGCTTGTGATACCAACGGTTGATTCACTCCAGCCTTGTAGGGTTTCGTACTTAGGCGTGACTGACTCATAGAATTCAGCATCATGTGCGCCTGCACACTCCGTCTCAGGTAAGTTATAACCGACACCGATTAGCAGTTCTTCTAGACCGTCTAATACGTCAAGCTTGGTTAGACAGATACCTGACATAGAGTTTAGTACCACGGCACGGCGTAATGATTCAGCATCAAACCAACCACAGCGACGCGCGCGGCCGGTGGTTGCACCAAACTCATGACCGACTTTGGCCAAATGAGCACCAACATCATCAAACAATTCAGTTGGGAATGGACCACTACCAACACGCGTAGTATAGGCTTTAGTGATACCCAATACATAGTCTAAATACAAGGGACCGATACCCGTACCAGTCGATACACCGCCCGCAGTGACACTAGAGCTGGTCACAAACGGGTAAGTACCATGGTCGATATCAAGCAAGGTACCTTGCGCACCTTCAAACATTAGGTTTTTGCCAGCAAGACGTAATTGGTTTAGGTCTTCTGTTACATCAGTAACCATACCTTTAATCTCTTCTTTCCACTCTTGGCAAAGCTTAAACGTCTCATCAAAATCAATGGCATCAACTTTATAGTACTGAGTCAGTTGGAAATTATGATATTCAATTAAATTACGTAGTTTTTCTTCTAAGTCATCACGGAACAAGTCAGCAAGTTTAATTGCACGGCGCGCAACTTTATCCTCATAAGCTGGACCAATACCGCGACCTGTGGTACCGATTTTGCCCGTGCCGCGCTTAGCTTCGCGTGCTTGGTCAAGCGCCACGTGATAAGGCATAATCAATGGACAGTTTGGTGAAATACGTAGGCGCTCACGGACTGGCACATTCTTTTCTTCTAGAGCTTTCATCTCTTTTAATAGAGCGTCAGGTGCTAGCACCACGCCGTTACCGATGAAGCACGTTACGCCTTCACGCAAGATACCTGAAGGAATCAGATGTAGGATGGTGGTTTTGCCATCGACAACTAAGGTGTGACCGGCATTATGCCCGCCTTGGAAACGTGCAACGGCTGAGGCTTTTTCGGTCAGTAAATCAACGATTTTACCTTTACCTTCATCGCCCCATTGGCTACCCAAAACTACGACATTCTTACCCATGATTAATCCTTACCTTTATGTATTGAGGTGTGTGCAGCAATAATTTTAAAACAACCTAGCAAAACTTAATTAGCACTAAGAAATGATATGTTATTCACTGTCTGTTTTTCAAAATTTAATAAATAAGCTTCAATAAATGAGCCTTATGCAAACTAATTGTGAGCGTAACGGTTTTTTTAAATTTAAACCGCTTCTAGACGCCACTCATTATCTACAAAGTTTAAACGATGCGTCAGCGCTGTTGGACGGTCATCAGCCGTTAATGGCATAGTGACGCGGTAACCTTGCTGACGTAAACTTGTGACCTGTTGTAATAGATTCTGCATTTGCGCTTTATCAGCATTAGCGTGCTGTAAAGCCTCATAATCAACCAATACAATAATTGGTAACTCAAGCTGCGTATGCGCCAACAAACGGCTGACATCCATACTAAAGCCTGTCGCTTGACGGGGCTGCTTTACGCTTAATTGACCAACACTTTGCATACCATCAAAGCGCCCACCACGTACCAGCGGCTGGGTTTCGCTATTGATATAGCCGTTAAAGATAATACCCGTATGATAATGATAGCCCGACAGTTCGGTCACATCGATACTGACTGGCGTCTGCCACTGCGTTTCTAAATGGGCCTTTAGACGTTGCAACTCATCGACAGCCGTCACGATATGCGTATCTTGCTTAGCCGTATCTGACAGCGTGTCTAACAGTTTTGCCATATCATGACCAAAGCGCGCCAATGCGTAAAAATCATTACCCATTGTCAATAGCTGGCAGACACGTTTTAGCTCAGGTAAATTTTTATTGGCATAAAGATGCATCAACTGCTCGGTGTCATTATCCGACAACTCAGCCAATGCTGCCAAGCGCTTAAATATCGCCACATGACCCAAGTCAATATGTAGCGCTGCGCTCATATCTAAGCTATTGACCATACTAAACAGTACATCTATCAGCTCAATATCAGCTGCAAGCTCGCCGCAACCAAATATCTCCGCACCGAGCTGTAGCGGTGTACGTGAGCCAAAGAGCCCTGAAGGTAAGGTATGGATGACGTCGCCTGCATAGCAATAACGCGCAATACCATGACCGCCGTGATGGGCATCAATACGCAAAATCTGTGGCGTAATATCGGCGCGCACGCCCATCAAACGACCGGTCAGCTGATCAATAATCTTAAAGGTTTGGCGCTTTAAATCTTCTGAGGCTTCACTCAATAACGATTCGGTAAACTCAATCATGGGCGGATTGACCAACTCATAGCCATGACTGATCAGCTGCTGGATCAATTGATGTCTCAGGACCTCTTGCTTATGGGCATCTTCAAACAGCACATCGACGACCCCGTCAGGCAGCAGCCAGCTATTATTGGCAACGTCGCTGGCAAAATTGCTTAGATATGGCAGACCATTAGCGGCAGCACGGTTATCAGCAGGCTGGGTCGCCGCTGGTTTTGTCGTATTTGACTGGGCAGGTTTTGCAGAATCAGAACTGACAGACACAATGAATCCTTGTTTGGCGTAGCGCTTACCAAAAACGCGGTACTGATGCGGTACTAAAAAGTCGTATTCATAATGGCAGTGATATAAGGCGTTTTGTATTTTTGACGCGCAACATCACCGACCCAATTATCTATAAGCAAACTAGGTGACCGCAAAAGGGTGAGTAATAAGTATAAGTTAGGATGATAAGACGAGTATCTTTATGCGCTAAAATTTATGCGATAGAAAACTATGATAAATAATCAAGGCACTTTATGCTTTAGTTTAGCATAGCAGTCAAGCTTCGCCTAGTGACAATTGAACCCAATTGCCATCTAATTATTTTTCAAACGCATGATGTATTAAACTCATTGTCTCCTAAACTTATTCTTTAACAAAGAAGCGGCCTGACTCATAAACCGTACTTAAACCTTGTAAAGCGTTTACCATCTGTTGCTTGATAAGGCCTTATCGCTAGACTCATGTTACACTAAAGCATATTTTTATCTCGGAAAGCCTTATGTCATCTGATTACCACCCAAACCCTGCCATCAACCAAACCAACGTCCTTGGCACTGCCCTTGCTAGCTGTTGTTTTGACCCTATTACTGGCTATTACCGCAATGGCTTTTGTCATACCGGTAACCATGACGTCGGTCAGCATACCGTCTGCGCGAAGATGACCAGTGAATTTTTAAACTTTTCTGCCAGTCGCGGTAATGACTTGATTACGCCGCTGCCTGAGTATGGTTTTTCTGGCCTGCAACCTGGTGATTACTGGTGTATCTGCGCGCTACGCTGGGTTGAAGCATTAGACTTCGATATTGCCCCGCAGATAAAGCTCGAAGCCTGTCATGAAAGCTTATTAAGTTTGGTTGATATCGACACGCTAAAACGCTATGCATTGTAATTTGCAGAGAAGCAATATAAAAAAGGTGAGGGACATAAATTAATAGGCTAAAGATGTTTTAGCCCATGTCATTTTCACGTTTATTTAACATTTATTTAATATTAGCCACCGACTAAAGGAGAAGGTATGAACCAAGATGATGACCTGATTGTCAAACCGACAACGCGTATCACACCTGACTCTAATGTCAGCCTTATCGACACCAGTATGGGCGATGAGCGCTCTTATTTAGATAATTACGCCAGCTATGACAGCTATATTTATGGCGACGCCGATGCGACGGTCGAAGATACGATTGAGACAATGACCGTCTATGATCCCGACTCTGAGCGCTATGAAGATATCGACTTATCGAGCGTTGATGAAGTGGTCAATTGCTACGCCTACTCGCGTAAAACTGGCGAAAAAGTCAATAAAATCGGCCTAAATGATGTCAGTCGCGCTTTAAGTAATAGCGGGCAATTTATCTGGCTGGGTCTTTATGACCCAAGTTTAGAGACCATGGTAAAAGTGAGAGATGCCTTTGAGCTGCACGAGTTGGCGATTGAAGACGCTTTTGCTGATCATCAGCGCGCCAAGGTTGAAAACTACGACAATGACATGATATTTGTGGTGCTGCGTACCGCCAAACTTGAAGACAACGTCATTCGCTATGGCACCACGGCGATATTTATGGGCAAAAACTATCTGATTACCATTCGTAATGGGCCATCGAACTCTTATGCGCCGGTGCGCGAACACTGCCATCGTCGCCCAGAAAAGCTGCGCATGGGACCTATCTTTGTCCTGCATGCCATTCTCGATTTTATCGTCGATAACTATATGCCGATTACCGATCGCTTAGGCAGTTATCTGCGTGAGCAAGAACGTAACATTTTTACTTATGAGTTTAATAAAGAAACGCTTAGAAATCTGTATGAACTAAAATCCCAGCTGGTGCATATGCGTGCGGTGATTTTGCCGGTGCAAGATATCTGTAGTTTCTTTATTAATCACGATAAAAGCGATTTGATATCGCCGTTTTCCCATGCTGCAAAACCTTATTTCCGAGATGTGAATGACCATTTACTACATTCTTTAGATGCGATTAATGGCTTAAATGAAATGCTTAGCGTGGTCATGAATACTTACCTCGCCATGGTAAATATGGGACAGAATGAGGTGGTACGTAAACTCGCTGCTTGGGCTGGTATTTTGGCCGTACCGACAGCGATTGCTGGTATCTATGGCATGAACTTTGATTTTATGCCAGAGCTACATTGGCAGTATTCTTACCTTGTTATCATGGCAGTTATCATCTCACTGTGTAGCTTTTTATACTTTAACTTTAAACGCTTGGGTTGGCTGTAATTTAAGAGAATTTCAGACAAAAAAAGGGCTGCCATTTAATTGGCAACCCTTTTTTTATTAAAAACCATTTATTCGCAGCATTTATTGAAAGCCATTCAATAATGATGTTTTTTGAAAAAACCTTATTTACGATAAGGCTTACTATCAACGCTTGGTAGATGATGCTCGGTACTACTTATTTGATGATCATCCAAATAATCTTCTGGTCGCCCAAACATCTTCGCCGTCCACGTTAATATCACAATCGACGCACTCAGTACCATAATGGCAAAGGAAATCGTTGCCAATAGCCAAAGATGAAAGTTATCGGATACCGCTTGTACATCGACGACCAAATGGCGTGATAAAGCAGTAATCGCAATAAATATCAAAAACTGCACTGGCAGACGATGGGTTTTAAAGTAAATCCCAATCATAGCGAGCAGTTCAAGATAAATAAATAGCAATAAAATATCTTTTAAATCTGCTGAGCCTTTTTGCACAATAGAAAAGAACTCTTTGCCAGCCGTCCAAACCACCACCACACTGATTAAAAATAAAATAATATAGTGGCAGATATCGACAAACTCACGGCCGATATGCTGCATGCGCTCATGGATACCCATATTGGAATTTGCTACATCGATACCATTGCTTTGATAGGCTTTATTATTTTTCTCTGTCGATAGCTGTTCAGGTTCTTGCTCGGACAGCGTCTTCATTAGCTGACTGCACTGTTGTCTAGACCAGCAGACTTTTCAGCTGCATCAACGGTTTGGCGAATAAGGGTATTAATGGTCATCGGTCCAACGCCACCTGGAACTGGTGTATAAGCACTGGCAATATTTTCTATACCTTGCAACTCGATATCACCAACGCCGCCATTATCCGTTGGATGAAAACCTGCATCGATGACCACAGCCCCGGCTTTAATCCAATCAGCTTTGATCAGCTCAGGTACACCTACTGCCCCAACGACGATATCAGCGCGTTTAATATGTGACTCTAAATCTTGCGTTCTTGAATGGCAAATCGTTACCGTGCAGTTGGCATTTAATAGCATCATCGCCATTGGTTTACCCAAGATGGCACTGCGCCCTACGACCACGGCCTCTTTGCCTGCAAGCTCAATATTATAATGCGCTAATAAATGCATGATACCTTGCGGCGTACATGAGCCGTAAGCAGATTGCTGCATCGCCATACGACCAAAACCCAAACAAGTCACACCATCGACGTCCTTTGCCAAGTCAATCTGCTCAAAGCAAGCACGCTCGTCGATATGCGCCGGAACTGGATGCTGCAATAAAATACCGTGGACGTCTGGATTATTATTGAGCTCATCTATTTTTGCCATCAGCTCTTCGGTCGTTGTCGCACTTGGCATTTCAACGCGTATAGAGTCCATGCCGACACGTTTACAAGCATTGCCTTTCATACGTACATAAGTTGCAGAAGCAGGATCGTCACCGACCAATATCGTCGCTAAACTTGGAGTACGTCCGGTCTTATCTTTGATAGCGTCTACACGCTCACTCAGTTGCTGTTCTATTTGTTTAGCAAGTGCTTTACCGTCCAAAACGGTAGCAGATCCTCGGGCAGTTGACGTAATAGACGCAATTGACATAGTAACTCCAATAAAGGGTGCGATAAAAAATAGGGTGCGATAAAAATAAAGACAGCGCCTGCAAGTTTTTGCATGCCTGTCTTATGCTCGGTCAATTCTTTTTGACCGTTGATCGAGACTATATTGTACCTGTCTGAGCTAAGAAATCCTAGCGCCCTATTGACAGTAGAGACTTTAAAAACAGTAAACTCACTATAAAAAATCGGCCTATTAATTATAATAGACCGACTTTTTATGTTCGAAAACTTCCTTAAACTTATTAAACAGTGATTTAATAAGTTTGCAGCTCAATACCTACGCCTACTCCAACATCAGTGGACTGAATATCAGAGTCGACTGCCCACAGCCTACTAGATATCAGCGTCTTTGGATTGTATTGATGCTCCCAAGCCACATCAATACTGGTCAACTTATCAGTCGTTGGAAAGGCTTTATTAATAGGTTCATCCGCTTGATTCACCTTGGCATGTTGTACTTTTGCATTAATGAAATTACGGTTATCGAGCCATAAGCGACCACCAAGCGCAATACTTTCCGCATCACCGCCTAGTGCATATCCTAATGGAAAACCTTGCTGATAATAGCCGTCTGTATAGATAAAGTGGTCATAAGAAACGCCTTTTACCTCACCACTAGAACGAGTGTCTGTATACTCTGCATACAGTTGGTACGGCTTACCATAAGCAGCAGAAGCATAATCAACACCAGCTAAATACATATTTTTAGCAGGCAAGCCGCCTGCTTCATCTTCACCCACATATTGAGCATAAACACCTGCAGGAATATTCACCAATGGTGCTAAATTTAAGCGCGCATCAAAACCACCCAGTTGATTAGCTGGGTCATCAGCCGCCTCTATACTATTAGTTGCTTCGTTATCTTTGGTTCCTAATAAAGCATCAGTAAAAGAGCTAAAACTCTGTGGACGACCCTCACCGCCCCACATAAAGGTACGTGAAGCCCCTAATTCTAACCAGTCTGTAGGATTAGCTGTTAGGCGCATACCAAATAGCTTAGCATCAGGAATCGCCTCATAATCCTCTAGCTGACCGGCAAATAGCTGATATTGCCAAGGTCCAACCCACGATAAATATTGTGATGTCGGCGCAGTTTGTTTATCCCGCTGCATCGTAAAACCTGCAACTGGTAAGCTTGCATCGCCTCGAATAAGGCTACCATCATGCCCAGGGCCCCACCACGTTGGAATCTTACCTGCTATTAACCACTGATTGGCTGCGGTACCAGCAAGGTACGAGCCTTCAAAGCTAACGTCTGAGCCATCTTCAATGAGTTTGTCATTTTTTAAATTGGCTTGTAGATTAAATTCCCACTCTGTTTCGCTAAGTGACACCCCAACGCTTGCTTGTTGACCCGCCAGCTTATCATCTGCAAATTTTTGTGGTAGCTGATCTCTATCGGTTTGTACGTGCAGTGCCGCCGACCCTTTTACCACAGAATTGCGGTTTTGAGCTAGGCGCGTTTGTACCGACTGCAGGATCTGCTGCTGCGCTGGCGTCTGGGCGTTCGCCGTATTTAAAGCGCGCTTGATCTCATTGGTAGTTAGCGGCCATGTACTAGTACTAATCTGCGCAACCCCTTGAGCATTGAGCCAGTCGAGATCGGCCTTAAGCTTGAGATCGTTCATATATAGGTTTTGTGCAGATGCTAGCATCGATATTGATGATAGGACACTCAAACTTAGGATCAGACTTAGCTTTTTATACATGATAGATTATTTCCAAATGACTGAAATTATATTGTTTTTCATTTAACTGCGTCGCCACTACCTTTACCTAAAGCAGTACTCAGTATATAAGAAAAATAACTTTTAAGATTGAGAGTATCAATCATTTCTTTGTCTTTTTTAGCTAAGCGTTCGGGCGTAGACATATCGATGCCACTCAATTGAGCCAGACCCGTGATACCTGGTAAGACGTTATAAACTCCCATCTCTTCTCTAGCTTCGATAAGGTCTTTTTGATTAAACAAGTTGGGTCTTGGACCTACCAAACTCATCTCACCTTTTAATACGTTAATAAGCTGTGGTAGCTCATCTAGCTTTGTTTTACGCAATACTCTGCCCAGTTTAGTGATTGAGCTGTTATCAGCTAAGTGACTAGCCACAGAAGCTGTATCTACCTTCATAGTACGGAATTTAATCAGTTTAAATGGTTTCTGATCTTTTCCTACCCTCTCTTGGATAAACAAAGGCGAACCTGTATCCAAATAACCAATAGCAGTTGCACCAATTAATAACGGTGAGGCTGCTACTAGACCGGTCGCTGAAAAAACGATATCTAAGGGTCGCTGAAAAACCATTGACTTAGGAGCCATTAAGTTTGATTTATAAGATCTAGCAGTCTTTTGAATCGACTCGCTAGTAGAATACTTAGGATGCCAACCTAATAAGGTTTTTGCCTTACTAATATCTACTTGTAATGAGCCTGACAGTCTTTGAGCCACACCTGACTTGCCAATCGCACTTGCTGCCGTGTTAATAAATTTAGCAGGTATATTTACCGCTTTATTTTTGACACCCAGACCTTTTGATATCTCTTCTAACAAAGCAGCTGTAGATATATCATCATCGTCAGATATTAAAAACACTTCGTTTTTAGCATCCTTATGCTCGATACAGGTAACAATAAAATCAACCAAGTTGTCTACAGACACTAAGCTACGTAAGTTCTGCTTAATGCCACCTATTGGCAGAGGAATACCTTTATAATTCCATTTCATTAAAGAATGGAAGTTACCTTTGACATTTTCACCATATACCAAACTAGGACGAATAATCACAACTTCTAACGCAGTTGTATCCGCGATTTTTACTAAACCTTGCTCAGCTTCGTATTTGGAGACACCATACGGATCGATAGGATTAGGTTTAGAACCTTCGGTATAAGGTCTACCAAGCTCTGTTGCTTCGCCATTGACTTTGATTGAGCTGATAAATATAAATCGCTTTACACCTGATTCAACAGCTTGACGAGCTAGATTTAAAGTACCCTCAACATTTACTTTACGGAACTCAGTTAGAGGATCAGCAGACTTGTCATCCATCATATGCACGCGAGCAGCTGAATGAATAATGACATCGATATCTCTTAGGACACTAGTTAAATTACTGTTATCTTCTAAATTGTTTATAAGTCTATATTCGCAATCTTGCTGCAACTTTGGTAACTTACGTACACTAGCTATAGTTTGATACTCTGTAGTCAATAAACGTTTAACTATTGATTCACCTACAAAACCATTAGCGCCTGTTACTAAAATATTCATTCTTAATCCTGTTGTCAGTATTTTAACTACTTTCCTTCAATACTGAATTATAAAAACTTAAATAATTATTCCAAACCTTTTCTTGATCAAAGTTCTCAATAGCCCATTCTCTCGCTAAAGTATATCTCTGATTAAAGTGTGGATCTATAGAAGCTTTATCAATAGCTTCGGCTATAGATGCTGTATCTTTGAAACTAAATTTTTTGCCACTAACCCCTTCTTTTACACTATCTTTGACACCAATAACATCATAAGCAAAAGTTGGAATACCACAGCTAGCAGCTTCGATGGCAACATTTCCAAACCCTTCTCGATGAGTTAAGAATAAATGGAGGTCGGCTTCTATAAAGTGATCTTCAATACTATCGGTGTAAGGGATATGTATAATACTAGGGTTGTCAGACATCAATGATGATAATAATGCTTCCGAAGAAAAATCCTCAATTGGCCCCACAAGTTTGAAAATAATATTTTTATTCTGAATGTGGGTAATAATTTCTGCAAAGTCATAAATCCCTTTATCGACACAAATCCGACCTGCTATTAAAACCGTAAACGGTTGGTCATGAACAAGGTTTCTAGGTTGAAATTTATCAGTATTAACACCATTTGAAGAGCCTGAACCTAATAAATAAGACTTAGTTGGGCTTATTAAGCCTTCGTTTAAATAAGCTTCCTTTAGAGATTCTGAAATAAAAACGACTCTTTTTGATGTCGATAAAGATAGTTTGTCTAAGAGTTGATAAAGCTTTCTTTTTCTGCCAAAAAAATTTTCATAAGCTCTACCTCTAATAATGGCAATTGTATTGTTATGCCGTGTTATCAAGGTAGCTATACTACCTAGTAACAGTGCTTTAGGAGTTGAGTACACTACTAAATCAAAACGATTAGCAGAGAAAAAGGAGGTAAGAGTTATCAAAGCTTTGATATCTTTAATGACTGAGGGTTTGCGGACTAATTTAGCATCAAGTACCTTACCTACTTGTCGTTCACGTAGTTTATCGAAATCCTGTTTACTACCACCTGAGATAAAAGTAATATCGAAATTAGAGTTTTCTCGAAAATACTCAAACTGTCCACGACACAACATTTGATAGGAAACTGCATCTGTTAAAACAAAGCAAACTTTAGGTCTAGTCATTAATTAACCTCAATATCATGCTTACTAGTAATAGTAGAAGGATTGTCGATTCGTTCTTTTATTTCTTTTGCCGGCGCACCTGCAACCACTACATTATCTAAGGTGTCTCTAGTTACTACGGAATTAGCAGCAATTAAATTACCTTTACCAATAGTGACACCAGCAGCAATTACTGAATGAGCAGCTATCCAACTACCAAAGCCGATTTTGATAGGTGCAGGATGTGCTCCTCCTCTTTGAACAGAACCCTCTTTGAAACCATGATTACTAGAAGACATAACGACATAAGGAGCTAAAACAACTTCATCCTCAAACTCGATACCACCAATTGCGTTAATCCATGACCCTTTAGCAATATATATATTATTCCCCAGTTTTAGTCGATTTATAGATAATAAAGTAACATCCCTTCCAATTAGAAGGTTTTTAGGACGATTAGGTAATATTAATGATAAGCAAAACCCTCTTAGTTTAAGGCTAGGAGAAATATCTGGAAGCCAATTTAATGCTAAACTAGTAGACCAAAATGGTAATGCATATCTCATCTGATAGGCTAACTCTTTCGACAACTTACTCATACAATTTGCTCCAAAACCTATGTTTCTTTTTACTTAATGCTTCATCACTGTAGTTATCTACAACAAAATCCCTATTCCTTTGCCCCATTAACTCTCTTTTATACTGATCATCTATTAGATTACTGATCCTTTCAGCTAATTGTTTAATATTTTTAGAGTCATATAAAGCATCCACTTCTAGGACTTCAGGAATGCCGCCGACATTAGAGCCAATACAAGGAAGTCCCATTGTCATCGCTTCAAGTAAGGCTCTAGGCATCCCTTCAGTAAAGGAGGGTATAATGAATATATCAGAATCACATATGATAGAAAAAATCTTATTTCTATCAGTCAGCATTCCATAAAAAGTTACGTCAATATTATTTTCTAGAGCGTAATTACATAAAGTCTCACGTTGGCTACCGTCTCCTATTAAATGCAAATGAACATTAGTTAAACCATTAAGAGCTTTTAGTAAGTTTATATGACCCTTCTCGCCTTCTAGCCTACCCATAGATACTAAATGTATCTTATCTCCTATTTTATAATTAGATTTTCTAATAGAAATCTCACTGGACTTAAAGCTAGAAAAAACAATACTGGGTTTGTTACTACCATATAGTTCGCGGCAATACTCACTTACAAAGCTATTAGCTTTTGAAGAGCGTGCTTGTAGTTTTGCTAGTGTATTAAGTGATTTTGCTAACAACTTAATACCCATACCACCACCTGCAAATCCAATAATACCCTCCTCTATATTACCGGGGTACTCTCTAATAAAAGGTTTGCGGGAAGCTAGTAAAATAAAGAATAGAATGTTTGTTGCGTTGCCGCTTCTCAAAAGAAAGTGACTATGATTGGAGGAAGCTTTATATAACGAAGTTAATAATGAAGGTACTTTAGGGACAAACTGTTTAATCCCAATATAGTAGGGTAAAGGATAGAAGTCCACATTTTCACCATTCACTAAAACCATACCCTCTTCTACTTTACTAACCTTTTTTGCTCTTGCTATTACTGTTACATGGTCGAAATAGGTGAGGTAATCTTTCCAATAATAATAAGGAAAAGAGAGCTTAGTATAAAAGTCATTACCTACTTGATAGAACCTATGTTCTAGGCAGACAGCTACATTCTTAGAATAATGCATTAGACACCTTATATGTTTATAATTATAAACTATATCAGTATGTTAAAACCATACTGCTCATTAAATTCAGCTCTTAAAACTAATGTATTATCACATCTAAAGGGATTGATAAATTCTAGAGGTAAATCTAGAAAAAGCATTTTTATGATCATACTTAGCTATAGCCTTAGTTTGAAGCTCCCTATCTCTCCCCGCATAATTACTATGAATATATGTTATAGCCTTTACATAAGCTTCAATATTATTAGGAGGGAATAAATTATCTGAACCAAAGACTGTTTCTTTGATCGGATCGATGTCTGAGGCAACGTAAGGAATACCACAAATCATAGCTTCAATCAAGGCATTGGGTTGCCCCTCAGTTAAAGAAGGAAAAAAATAACAATTCATCGTATTTAGAAACTCAGGAATATCTCGGCGATTTTCAAAAACTAACACTTTATCCGATATACCCATCTTTTTTAAATTTTGTTGCAAGTTGCAGCAAACCCCTTTACCACAAAGAATAAAGTAAATATCTGGATATTTCTTCACTAAGATATTTGCCACTTCTATTATAGTAGAGTGGTTCTTTGCTTCGTTAAATCTACCTGTATGCCCTACAACAAAGGCGCTCTTTGGTATATCAAACATATCTCTAAGTGTATTAGTCTCAGATATATAATCTTTAGAATCAACACCATTTTGTATTACCTCAAAACGTACGTCATTTTCGAAACCGTTTGAGAAAAAGTATTTTAAACCAGCATTTGAGTTAGCTAAAATATCGGTTGCAAATTTAAGCACAAGACGGTTCAAAAATTTATTATATATAGCACGCATAATATTTTTTTTAAAGCGATCAGATGATGAGCGGTATAGTGCAATCCTCTTATTTATACATGATACGTAGGCTGTCATTAAAACCAGACCAGAAAAATTGCCAGTAAAGTCACAAACAGCTTCAATCTTATTTTTTTTAAAAAAAACAATCAATTTAAAGAGAGGTTTTAAATTTAAATAACCGATTTTATTTTTTACGATGTGAACATTAGGAATGGATAAATACTCAGATTCTAACTCTCCTCCATTACCACTTTTACAATAAATGTAAATTTCTTTAAAACTATGGCTTTGATATTTCAAATACCTTAACAAATAGTTTTCTATCCCTCCACTATCTAAGTTACTTATAAAAAATACTATATTAATAGACTTCATAGTAGTTTATATCCTTAATTTTTTTATAGCTAAGAAACCCAATTATTATTATTTTTTAATTTTTTTATCAAACTTTCTTTTGCAAATAATATGTATAAAAGCCACTCTATAATACTAACGATAACTATACAATAGTATGCTCCAAAAGCCCCAAAATACTCAATAAAAAATGGGATTAAAATAGCTGTAAGAACTAAAGATATTATTGTAAATTTTAATTGAAAGTTATATATACGAACGGAGGTCATCGCAGTCCCAATTAAAGAACCAGAAGATTTGAATAAAGTAGATATAAATATAAGTGTTAAAAACAATTCATATTTTCGATATTCTTCGCCATAAACTATACTTAATATTGAGCCACCAAAATAATAGCTAATTCCGATACTTACCGTACCTATTATAAATATAGATAATTGAGACTTTAGCAAATATGCTTTGAACATTAAGTAGTTTTTAGCACTTTTTACAAAATAAGGTAGGAAATACTGACCAAGAGCAGAGACAATAATTGAAAAAGCAGTTTGGCTATATGCAATTACTCCATATACTGCTAAAACCGAACTACCTAGTGTATACCCAATATATAATTTAATGCCATTAGAACTTAAAGAAGATATTGAAGAACTTAAAGATAAGTATACTCCATTTCTTATATAGACCCTGAAAAACTTAACTTGAGATTTAATGGGTATTATTGAAACGTATTCTTTATTTTTAGTTAGCCAGTAAAAACTGTAAAAAACTGTCGCGAAAAATAAATTTTTCTCAATTTCTTCAAAAACAAGTGAAAACAAGAATACTAAGGAAACGTAAACTAATGTTCTAATAAACTTTATTAAAAATATATCCCTAAAACAGTAACCCTTTTGTAAATAAGCAATTCTAATATCATCGTTCTGCTCCAATACTTTGTATATTAAAACTGAACTAATTAACAGAAAAGTAGTATTGTCTTTAAAAAAAATAAAATATAAAATATAACTAATGAATACAATAGCAAAAGATATTAACTGCCTAGCAAAAATAATATTAGATTCTTTTATCAATCTTTCATCTAATGTTACTACTAAATTTGGCAATTTTAGTGAAAGAAATAAAGCTATTGGAGTTATAAGAGATAGAGCAAAGAAATAATGACCTAAGTCTAAAGTAGAGTAAGATCTAGTCAATAAAACTATTATAATCCATTGACCCAAAGCATATATAATATTTCCTGCTAATAACCATTTAATTCGCATCTAAGAAACCTTTCTTCTTAAATTAACTAACACTACAACAATAATACCAAAACCAAGGTTTATTATAAAAACGCCGAAAGCCCCTACAAAGCTTTGCCTTATATGGAAGAAAAGAGCAAAAACCAAACTTAAAGCTATTAAGCCATAGCTTTCTAAACTAATTCTTTTATCGACTACCTTCAAAATCATACCGGTAAATAACCCTATAAAAAAAACCCCTAACCAACTAAAATTTATTTTTGACTCAGCTATAATAGAAAATCCATATGGTCCTGCCTTTTTAGCAATAGCAACGTTCATAAGACGCATATCTTCATCTGCTGATACCCTTTCTTTTATAGGCAATAACCTTAAAAAAGCTCTTTCGAATGGAGCATAATAAGTGGCACCATATTGATATTTCATTTCTTTATTATCAATCCATTTACTCACCTCATACACCGGTCTTAATGATCCTCCTAACTCTGCTACAGTAGCTAAAGGGCTCACATCAATTTCTTTGTTCGACCCACTTTCTCCTCTATATATAAATACTAGAGAAGATAAAGTTAAAATAGTTGCTATACCTACAATTGCTTTGGTATAGCTTACTCTAACAACACCATTTATAACCAATAGTGGCAAGGCAATTACAAGAGGAAATATAACTTCTCCTCTTAAACCGAGAGGAAAAGCCACTAACGACCAAATTAAAAATATAAAAACCGCCAATTTTGCATATTTTTTTAATGTACAGAGAATAACTAAAAGAAATCCTATGATTTGATTTAAATAAACAAAAGCAAAATTTAAAATAGGTATTTGGCTATTATCTTGGTATATAGCG
>NZ_PJBX01000112.1:0-29781 GCF_002836335.1 Psychrobacter sp. Sarcosine-02u-2
AGTTAAGGGTAAACCACAAAAATATCCCAAAAAAAATACCAGTCAGCGTTAACTGACTGGCATTACCCCTATCAGACAGCATTTTTATTCACATCTACCACTTATTGATATTCATATTTTCAGATTAAGGCACTGGGCGGCCATCAGCAAGCGCAATCCAACCACGCACAATACGGTACAGATGCCAAATAAAAGTAAAGCCCATCACCATAAAACCTAAAATGGCCATTAATACTGAGCCGATGGCAATGTTGTTGGTTTCAGCGAACATACTGACACCAAAACCGCCTAAGGCAAAGGTGACAATAAGCACCCCAATGACGAACAGGACAATACTGTACCAAAACGTCTTGATTTGCCAGTCAAAATGGGTAGCGAGCCAAGTACCGTCAGCATCACGGCGTTTGGCATAGTTCATAAAGATAGGCACAATCCACAATAGCCCAGCGGTAAAATAGCTGAGCACATAGAGCAAATAGGTGATGTGGTTATACATCGTCAAAGAGCGGCGTTTATCATCACTCATCGTATTATTAGAATTATTTATCATGCTGTCACTCGTTATGTTCTGTGGTCTGTAGTTATTTTTATTGTGGCAAATTATCAGGTTTTCAATGTGGTAACTTTTAAAGCGTTAATGTGGTTAAATATTTTTCTTACATAATTGACTAAAAATATTAAGAACTGACGGTTGCCTGTACTTGAATGGCCTTGGT
The DNA here is from genome assembly GCF_002836335.1 of Psychrobacter sp. Sarcosine-02u-2. Taxonomy (NCBI): domain Bacteria; kingdom Pseudomonadati; phylum Pseudomonadota; class Gammaproteobacteria; order Moraxellales; family Moraxellaceae; genus Psychrobacter; species Psychrobacter sp. Sarcosine-02u-2. Next base: position 717 of record NZ_PJBX01000112.1, read on the forward strand.
AACCAAATCTTGTTGCATCGACAGTTGAGTAAATTGCCAACCTTGCTGCTCAAGATTACCCAGCGCCCCGCTCACCACCGCTTGGCTTGGATGGGTAAAGCTCAGCTGCACCGCATCGCCTGCTGCAATGACCTGCGCATCAGCAATCCCTGAGTTATTTAACAGCGCACTGATACGGCTAGCCGGCGGCATCGCTTCAGCGCCATCTGCTGAATTGGTAGCATTTAACGCATTGCTATCAATATTACCAGCTTGGGCACGCAACCAAAAATAGTCAGCAACCTGCTCTTGATACTCATTTTTTCTCGCTTTTGCTGCTTGATGGACGCTATAGCCGCCATAACCACCGACAAATAACAGCAAAAACGCCGACAATAGCAGTAAGGCTAATTGGTCACGCGCAGACAATGTTTGCCAACGTGTCAGTAAGACATTTTGAAAGCTACTCATCCGCGTTGATAATGCACTGCTTTTAGGGTCAGTCACAATAGTACTGCGTTTGGTGAGGCGTTGTAATCTTTTCATGGTTACCCTTTATTGCTAACGCTACTATTGTTTTCTACCACATCAACGGTCACTTGACCACTAAACTGCCCTTGCTCATTGCCGTTCACTTGTTCCAACTTAGCATTTAAGCCTTGGGCGACAAGTGTATTGGTAAATTGATCAAGACTGCCGCGGTCTGGTGCAATCAGCGTAAAGCTGAGCGCAGTTGGCTGCATGATTAACGCCTGCGCTCGTAATGACGACTGTTTAATCAGCGGTGATATACGTGATAATACCGCTATGTGAGCGTTAGGCGCTTGGCTGTCACTACGCAGTTTTGGTTGCAACTGCACTTGTAATTTCGTGCGCGTACTAAGCGGCTCATTAGGAAACCAAGACTGATACTGAGCGGCAATCTCGGTTTTGGTCGCCGCGGTCGCCGCCTGATACTGATACCATTGCACTCCATCGGTCGCCATCTGTAATATCAGTGCTGACAGCGCCACCATCATCGCCACCCGCAGATACGGTGATAATTGTGAATCGGTCGATTTAATAAAAAAATTCAGCGCATGACGTTCAGGAATTTCAAGCGGTTTAGGCGCAGCGGCTAGCGTGGTTAATAATAATTGATGCTCGGCAATCATTGCCGCCGTTTGAGTAAAGGCATTGGCAGTAGTTTCATGCTTGGTTAAATCAATATCATCGAACGCAGGCTCATTAACCATATCAGTAGCGTGGCTCGAATCTACTAAGGCGTCATCAATAGCTGGCAATAGCAGCACTTCGCTTAAATGTGGAAAACGCTCAAAGATTAAAGGCAAGTAACTGACTGCCATGCCTTGATGTAAGGATTGACGCAGCAGCATGGTTTGTTGGTCTTGGTACAATACAAGTTGCTGACCTGCGCCCTCTTCTGGCGTTGGCAGTAATAAAAAATCAGGCAATAACGCTACGATGTTCATGACAACAAGCTTAGCGCTTTGCTGCCATGCTTCGATATCGCTTTGAGCCAAAGCATAGAGATGATGGCTGGTATTTTCAGTCATTTGGCGAATGGCTAATTGTTCAACCGGCGTCAGAGAAGTTTCTTCAAATAAATACTGCTTACCGCTCATACCTAATTGTTTAAGCTGAGCCGTATTTAGCTCAGACTCTACTTGTAAGACATGGCTTGATGGGAAATACAGGCAAACCGATTTTTGACTATTGGTTTTATAGCTACCATAGATATCATGCAGCTGTTGCCAGCCGTCGACCAATTGCCATTGTTTTATGTCTTCGTGCCAGACCGCTAGAGGACTGTGCTGCGCTCTTAACCAAACATGTAACACCAAATGTGTCCTTAATTATCAAAGCTGTTGTTTAGAGTCATTGCTGATTAAAGCTGTCATTTATTAAAGCTATGGTCTAGCAAGCATTTAAATGTCTTATAAGCGTGTGTATGATTGATACTAATAAGGTTGTTCTGGAACAAAGCGGTCGATCTCGGTTGCCATACCCATCATCACAAAATCCATCTCAAACACGCGCGCTTCTGCTAAAGCAAACGATTCAGGGTAATCACCCGTCAGCAGGCCAGCGATATGAGCAACAATAGACATATGACAGACAACCACCAGACACTCCGTTTCAACATTACCAATGTCGATGAGCGCCTGATGGGCATCGTCGGACGGCGTGATATTATCTTGTATTTGTGAGGGCACGTTAGGAGCGCGTAACTGTAATGCTGCCAGCGTCTGCTGCGCCCGCTTATAAGGGCTCACAACAAAACAATCAGGTTGATAATGAGTGGTAATATATTCTGCCGTTTCCGCCGCTTGTTTCTGACCAAAATCTGTCAACTGCCGTGCACTGTCTGGGCGCGTCCCATCTTCTGCTTGACTATGACGTACTAAGATAATTTTCATAATCTTAACCACCTTGTGTGTTACGTTTACCTGACTATTTTGATGATAAAGTAATGTTAACAATGAAATAGCTACATTCTGCTAAACGCTTTACTTATTTTCGTCTTTTTTATGCTTAGTCTTGCTTGCTGTTTGCATTTGCGCCGTTAGTGCCGCATTACTATGGTCATGCTCCATGACAAACTCAACATCACTACGGAATCCTGCTTCCATGAGATGTAAAGCAACGCCAAGTGCCGCTTTGTCTTCATAAATGACTGCATGAAGCGCATGGGTAATCGGCATATAGATGCCTTCTTTGGTGGCTTTTTCATGTACTTGCTGAATGGTGTTGACGCCTTCAGCGGTTTGTCCCAATTTTTTGACCGCCGCATCAATCGTCATACCGCGACCAAGCATATTACCAATACGGTAGTTGCGGCTCAGCTCTGAGCTACAAGTCGCGTATAAATCACCGACGCCCGACAGACCTAAAAAGGTCAGCGGATTGGCACCAGCATGGACGCCGAAACGGCTCATTTCCGCTAAACCGCGCGTTAATATCATGGCTTTGGTATTTTCGCCCACTTCATAAGCTGCCGCCATACCCATAGCAATGGCATAAATGTTTTTCAGCGCGCCACCAAGCTCAACACCGCGAACATCATCACTGGCAAACACTCTAAAGAAAGCACTATGCAGCGCTGCTTGTACCGCATGGCGTAATGGCTCAGAGTCACTAGCAATGACCGTAGCAGACGGCATATTTTTCATGATTTCTATAGCAAGGTTTGGGCCTGACATTACGCCAAAGTTTACTTCCGGTAGCTCATCTTTAATAATATCACTCATCAAAGCAAAGGTATCTTTCTCCATACCTTTGGTTAAAGAGACAATAGATTGCCCGCTAATAAAGGGCGCGATACTTTTTAGGGTTTCGCGAAACGCGAGACCTGGGACAGCAATGAACACAATATCGGTATCTTTGACCGCCGCCTGTAAATCATGACTGTATTTGAGGCGATCATCAAGCTTATAACCAGGCAAGTATTTTTTATTGGTCTGCGTCTTTGCCATAGCCTTAACAGTACGCTTGTTGCGTACCCACAGCGTGGTATCACAGCCATTGCGGGCAGCCAAGTTTGCCATCGCCGTACCAAAGCTACCGCCACCTAAAAATGCCAAACGCAATTTGGTTGGATTGTTATGGATTTCTGCCATGTTTTTTGCCACCGCAGACTCAACCGCGCTAGGATTTAACTTCTTACGTCCAAGCCCAGATCTGGTGGCACGCTCAATGATACCGGATAGCAAACTGTTTTGTTTTTCAGCACCTTGATTGTCTGTTTGAATGTCCTCTACATTTGCATCTGTCTTTTTATCATTAGCGCTGGTCATATTATTTTATCCGTATTGACTGACTGAATTATGATGAGAATTTGTGCTGAGTATACAGTGAGATTGATGGTATGTTTCGACAATTATTGATATAGAACCGTTATTTTATTGAAATAACGTGACCAGTTTGGTCATTGTTTTGCTTTGCTGTATCACGTTATGGCAACGCTTACTTTTTTGAAACATCGCTGTAATCATAGACCTGTCTCGACGCTATGACTCAAAACGCAGTAATGGCTCAATATCAATCGGCTTGCGCGTGGGCATATCACAAGGACTGCTGCCAGTATAAACAAAAGCCGTGACATAATCATCTGCACCAACGTCAAAATAGGCTTTGACGGCAGGCTCATTAGCCAATAATCCTGTACGCCAAACCGTGCTAAAACCTTGAGCTTGTAGCGCCAAAATAAGGTTTTGCACTGCTGCACCTGCACTGAGCATTTGCTCAAAAGGTGGCACTTTTTTATGCACTTGCATGTGGGTGACGACTGTAATAATAACTGGCGCACGCAGCGGCATATTGTAGGTTTTCTTGCGTGATTTCTCAGACAGCTCTTCGCCCTCTTGCACCGCTTGTGCTTCAGCAGCCGCTAAAAGGGCACGTCCCAAGTCGTGACGCGCATTACCTTGGGTAACGATAAAGCGCCACGGCCGCAGTTTTTTATGATCAGGCGCGGTAACCGCACAGTCAATAGCTGCTCTAATCTGGCTTTCTGTCGGTGCCGGAATGCTTAAATTGCCGATACTGCGTCTTGATTTAATCCAATTAATCAGCTGTTCAGCGGTTACTTGCGCGTTTGCCCCTCTCGGGCTTTCGGCTTGATTTTCTTCCCTATTACTGTTCAGTTCGTTACCGTTATCCATATTATCTTCAGAACTATTCATGTTTTATCCTTATTTATTATTATGCAAATGCATTAGCGATATGCCTTACGTCGCTTCTGAGCCTTCGATACGATGATCCATGCGCAAATAATCTTCTGACTGCATCTCAAGCAGGCGTGAGCGCGTCCGCTCAATCTCAAAGGCCAATTTTTGTCCTTGATAGAGCTCTAGAATTGGCTGCTCTGCTCTTACCAACAGTTTGACACGGCGATCATAAAACTCATCAACCAGATAAATAAAACGGCGGGTCGGATCGCGCAAATCATCATCTAAAGCGGGCACAGAATTGATTAACACCGTGCTAAATTCTTTGGCAATCTCGATAAAGTCGGACGCTGAGCGTGGCTCCATACACAAATGACGGAAATCACAAAATAAAATATCTTCGGTACGGGCATTGATTTTGATTTCGCGACCATTGATGGTAATAGGCGCGTTGCTGATTTTTTGATTGTTAGACAAGCTAGCGAAACGGTTGGCAAGCCAGTGGTGATTGGCTTTGGTCAACGGCGACTCATATAACTCCGCTTGCTGTAAGACACGCAGGCGATAATCAATACCAGAGTCAATATTCATCACTGTGGTGTGACGCTCAACTTCGGCAATGGCTGGCATAAAGCGATCACGGTGTAGACCATCTTTATAAAGCCCTGCTGGCTCAATGTTTGATGTAGCGACCAAGGTCACGCCACGATTAAATAGCATGGTAAACAAATCACCTAAAATCATCGCATCTGAGACGTTGGAGACAAAAAACTCATCAAAACAGATAATCACTGCTTCTGCATAAATGATATCCGCGACTTTTTCTAGCGGATCGCTTTGACCTTGTAGATTATTTAGCTCTTGATGGACGCGCTGCATAAAGTGGTGAAAATGCTGGCGCATCTTACGCTCAATGGTCAAAGAGTCGTAAAACATATCCATCATCCACGTTTTACCGCGCCCCACCCCGCCCCACATATACAAACCTTTGGGAGCCGCAGGTTTTGACTTTAAAAAGCTAAAAAAGCCTTTTTTTTGTGCCACGCTATCATTGAGCTGATGATACAACCCATCTAAATAGCTCATTGCCTGATATTGCTGCTCATCTCGAGTAAACTCATCAGTGCTGATGGCTTGCTCATAACGTTGCAAGGGAGATAAACTCATAATACGACTCATTATTAGACAAAATAAATATAAAAAACTAAAAGTATGCTTAGGTAAATTGGTTAAGACACCATCTGGTTTTACTGCGATTCTTTAGAGCCAAAACTATGCTCTTCCAACAAACCTTTTAGCTCAGATAAACGTCCATGGAAAAAATGCCCAGCACCATCAACGATACTAACGTCCAGCCCTAAACGCTCAGCAAATGCTTGCATATTATTTGGGTCAATCACTTCATCAGCATTACCATATATCTCAAAGGTTTTATCAACGGGTAAAGTGATATCACTGCTGTCATTTTTTTCGACTGAGGGCGCGATAAGAGCAACATTTGCTATTTCAAAATCGCCCAGTCCCCAAATATGCGGCGCTACCATGACTTGCTCAGCGACACGTGCTATCACATAACCACCAAAGGAGAAGCCACCTAGCCATAGCTTACGAGCGTTGGTCTGCTCTGCAATCCATTGTAGCACGGTCATCGCATCGACTACCTCACCATCTGCGTAGTCGTGCTCGCCGGTTGACTGGCCAACGCCGCGAAAGTTAAAACGTACCACATGCATGCCGCTATCACGCGCAAAACGATACATGGTCGTGACCACTTTATTGTTCATCGTGCCTTCAAATAACGGATTGGGATGACAAAGCAGCGCCACTGTATCGGTATTCGCATCTTTAGGATTGTCTTGTTGCCATAGCGCGTCGACTTCGAGCACGCCAGCAGGAGCAGGAATCAGTTGCATAAATTTACTTACTGGTTAAAAGTGAATACCTCAATTATCCTAGATATGGTTTATATTTCAAGTAATTTGCTGTGTACCTGCAACGTTGCACACATTAACCGCCTAGACACTCCTTGTCGCAATACGTTAGATTCATACAAGTTGTCGAGTAATATATTGAACTTATAGGAAAAAGGAAACTATTATGAATATTTTTAATAAAACCGCTACTTTAACAGCAACACTGGCTGCGGCTCTGGCTTTGAGTGCCTGTCAAAGCACGCCTTCTTCACCGGTAATTCAGCGCGCTAACTCGATTTATGAAACCACAGGCATCGCTGAGAGCAAAGTAAAAGCCCAGCAAAATGCGATAGACAGTGCGCAAAAAACCTGTGGAAGAAAACAAGTGATTATCGTTGATGACAAAGTCAAATATAACGGTATTTTAAATGAGCAAACGGGCCGTATGGTCGGACAAGCGGGCGCGGTCATCGGTTCAATCTTTGGGACGGGCACGCCAGATTTATCACGTAAAGATGATTATGAGTACATGATTAATTTTCGTTGCCAATAAAGCCGTCATTATTTAGCCTTTAGCCAATAAGTTTGCGAGATAGCTATTATATTCATCGCAGCTTATTGGCTTTACTTTTTGTCGCGGCACTTTTGGGGTAAACTATCCTGTCTGGTCTTTTATACCTGCAACCTTTACTTTGATGAGTTAATCTAACGCCACCAGCCTTTCAGCCTCGATTACCTTTGGTCTCCTCTTATGCGCAAACCCAATCTAGCAAATATGAAACAAGTCAGCTCCAAAAAAGACAAAGTATTGGTGCCTGCCAAAGATTTAGCGACCTTGGAGGCGGAACTGGCTGAGCAAGAAAACAGTCTGGAAGTCAGTTTAGAAGATACGGTTTTGCGCCTAAGTGATTACTTATCGGCGGTCGATATGGTCATCAAACAGACCTTTAATCACCGCGTATGGGTAAAAGCTGAGATTCGCAACCTATCAAGTAAAAGTGGGCATTATTACTTTGAGCTAGCAGAAAAAGATGACGACGGCAAAGTTATTGCCAGCTGCCGTGGTAATCTTTGGCGCTTTAAAGCGGCGCGCGTCTTAGCAAAGTTTGAGCGCGCAACCGGCATGCCGCTTGACCGTGATTTGACCGTCTTACTCAAAGTATCGGCAGGCTTTCATGCACAATACGGTTTCTCACTGACGATTGAAGATATTGACCCAAGCTACACTTTAGGCGACTTGGCGCGGCAATATGCGGAGATGGTCGACCGCTTGACGGGCGAAGGCTTATTAAACCTAAATCAGCAGCTACCCGCCCCATTTGATATCGAGCATGTCTTAGTCATTGCCCCTGAAAAAGCGGCGGGATTGGGCGACTTTCAAGCCGATGCGGACCGCTTAGCTCGTACAGATGCCTGTCATTTCCATTATCACAATGCTACTTTTCAAGGCAATCACGCACCAAGAGAAATCCGTCAAGCTATCGTTAGCGCCCAGCAGCAGTTTTACGACACCTATCAGCGCCTGCCAGATTTGTTAGTCATTATCCGTGGCGGTGGCGCCGTTGGTGATTTAGCATATCTCAATGATTACGAGCTTGCCGCTCTTGTTGCCGAGCAACCTATCCCTGTCTGGGTTGGTATCGGTCATGAGCGTGATAAAGTGATTTTAGATGAAGTGGCGCATAGCAGCTTTGATACACCATCAAAAGTGATTGCTGCTATCATGACGCATTTGGCCCAGCTCGTCACGCAAACCCTGCAATACCAAGCGCAAATCAAACAAGCAGCGCAGCGTCAACTGAATATCGCTGAGCAACAAACGTCACGCCAGTTGAGTCACATTCAGTCGCAAACGATTGGTCAACTGACCGCCCTGCAAAAAGACAGTGATTATGCCTGGCAGAGTATTCAGCAAAGTGCCCAGCGCCAAGTCAAACAAGCAGCCAGACGAACCAGTGAGATGCGAGTCCAAACTCAAAATTCTGCTTATCAGCAATTAACCATTGCATCAAGTTATAGCCAAAACCAAAAAAAGACGATTATACATAGTGCCCAGCAGCAGTTGCTACAAGCACGACGTGATAGCGAATATCTGCGCGATATTGTACTCTTGCATCGTCCTTCTCGCGTGCTTAAGCAAGGCTATACCATGCTGACCGATGCAAAAGACGAACAAATACTGACCAGCAGTAATCAGCTTTACGCTGAGCAAACGGTACATATCGTCTTAAAGGATGGTAAAGCAAAAGCACAGATTGTTGATGTGAAGACCAATTAGTTATAGTCTATTTGCCATAAAAATACAGAGCTGCTGGGATAAGTTTTGCCTAGCCTCGAACAGTGACGAAGTCACACAGCAAGCAAGGAAAATTTATAACAGCAGCAGACTCCTGAAACTAAAATATTTAACAACTTTTTATCTACTTTTCTTTCTATATTTTTTTCTTAAACTAATGTGAATATTAGGAAACCTTATGACAACCCCTACTCGCAAACGTAAAAAAGCCGCCCCAAAAACCTTTAAGGCAGCTTATGATATTCTAAAAACCAATGCCGCTGAACTACAGCAACAAGATGAGCCAGATATCGATAATCTGATGACAACGGTTGAGGAGTCGATTGCCGCTTATCGCGTTTGCGAAACCCGTATCAATGCCGTGCAGCAAGCGTTAGATGCCGCTTTCGCCGAAGAAGATAGCACAGAGAACAGCGACATTTAAGTTAAGCTAATTCTACTCTGGCTCATCGACTTCAAAAACTTGGCGCAGATAGGCAAGATAGGTATCATTATTGATCATGGTCTTGCCTGGGCTGTCCGACAATTTGGCAACTGGCTGCCCATTGCACTCAACCAATTTTAAGACGATGTTTATTGGAGTGATACCCATATCATTGGTCAAATTGGTGCCAATGCCAAAGCTGGTTCTTATTTGACCTTTAAAATATTGATGTAAATTCCACGCCTTATTTAAATCCAATCCATCACTAAAAGTTAAAATCTTGGTTCTTGGGTCTATTTTTAATTTCTTATAATGCGCAATGGCCTTATCACCCCAAACATACGGGTCGCCGCTGTCATGACGCAGACCATCGAACAGCTTGGCAAAATACAAATCAAAGTCGCGTAAAAATGCATCCATCCCAACGACATCGGTCAGCGCAATACCCAAATCACCACGATACTCATGTACCCATGCTTCAAGTGCCGCTTTTTGTGAATCACGCAAACGCACATCCAATGCCTGAAATGCCTGCATAAACTCATGTGCCATCGTTCCTATCGGCGTCATGCCGAGTTTTTTCGCTAAATAAACGTTTGAAGTACCGCTGACGATTTTTGGCTCAGCATTATGTAAAGTCTCAACCACATGCGCTTGCCAAACCTTGCTAAAGCGTCTACGAGTACCAAAATCAGCGACGATAAATGGCGGTGTATTATTATCATATTTTTCCTGCTTGACAGCATACTGATGCAATAACTCAACTTTCTCATCTAGCCTACGCTGCCCTTCTTCAATAACGCTGGCATTAGATAAAGCACTAAAATATAGCTCATTAACAATGGCTAGGACAAATACTTCAAAAAACATCGCTTGAATCATCGGCCCTTCGATGTCAATAAACAAGCGGCCTTTTTCATCGGTGCTAACGGTGATAAAACGGCGCTTTAACTTAAACAATTCTAGATAATCAACGAAGTCTGAACGCATAAAGCGCAATCCGCGTAAATACTCCAGCTCATCTTCTAAAAATCGCAATTCACACAAGCTGTCCAGCTGTTTTTCTAACGCTTCTTTGATATCCGCCAATGGATAAAGCGTATCTTCGTTATTACGGCAGCGAAAACGATAAACGCCATGGGTCTGCGGAAACTGATGCAGCATGGCTTGTAGCATGGTAAATTTATATAAGTCGTTATCCAATAACGAGGTAATAATAGGTTCAAAAGGTTTAGAAGTTTGAGTAACGGTCATGTTACAGCCTTAAATGCAAAAATGAAAAGCCGCTAAAAAATATAGCGACGAAATAGGTAGCAATAGTTATCAAGATGCCAAAGTTATCAAAATGTTAATAATAGAAAAGGTTCAGATTTTGAGTATAACGAAGTTTGCCTTGTTTTTCATAACTCAACGCTTATAACAGCAAAAATACAACGATAATAAACGTATTCATCCTTTTACTCTGACCTATAGGTTTGGAATAACAGCCATAAAAAAGACGCCAAGCATCAGCTTAACGTTTCTTTATGAGTTTAATCATCAATGTTAATCATTAAGATTTTGCAGGCTTTACCAATTTTACCAACGGCCCATAGCCAGACTGTGGCATCACATCAACTGGGATAAACAGTAGTGCACCGCCATTGATACAATAGCGCAGTCCGCCGCGGTCTTTTGGGCCATCAGGGAATACATGCCCCAAATGCGAGTCTGCTACCCGTGAGCGAATCTCAGTACGCACCATGTTAAAGGCAGTATCCTCATGCTGAGTAATCACCTGTTTATCGATCGGCTTGGTGAAACTTGGCCAACCGCAGCCAGATTGGTATTTATCGGTGGATAAAAATAACGGCTCACCGCTCACCACATCGACGTAAATCCCTGGCGCAAATAAATTATCATACTCATGACTAAACGCACGTTCTGTCGCCGCCTCTTGAGTGATATTGTACTGGGCTTTGGTTAGAGTGTTTTTTAGCGCACCTTTATCAAAGTTTGCATAGCGTTTGGGATCTAAAGTTTCAGCAACCGTGCTGACCGGTGCAAGCTTGGTTCGCGCCGTGCCTTCTGGTTTATCATCGGCCAAGCTTAAATCGACATGACAATAGCCATTTGGATTTTTTGCCAAATAATCTTGATGATACATCTCAGCCAGATAAAAGTTATCTAAAGGCTTATTTTCTACCACGACTTTTTGTTTATACTGGCTTTGGATACGTTTGAGCGCCGCATCAATCACCGCTTTGTCTGCTTTATCAGTGTAATAAACGCCCGAACGATACTGGACGCCGCGATCATTGCCTTGCTCATTGAGGCTAGTTGGATCTATCACGCGCAAGTAGTATTTTAGAATCGTATCAAGATCGGTTTTATCGGCATCGTAAGTAACCTTAACCGTCTCGGCATGACCTGAGCCGCGAATCACTTGCTCATAGCTTGGATTGGCCGTGTCGCCATTGGCATAGCCTGAGACTGCATCGACCACACCTTCGACACGCTCCATATAAGCTTCAACGCCCCAGAAGCAGCCACCTGCTAAATAGATTGAGCGCGTATTAATCGCCTTACCTTTATCGTTATAATAAACGCCATCTTTTTGTTTGATGGTTTCAATTTTACTGTTGTTATTCAATGCTTGGGCGTTTGCCGGTTTGGCATTACCCGCTTTTAGCTCGGCAAAGTCATTATCAGCATTTTCAGCAAGGGCATAGGCTTGCTCTGCTGATATATTTCCTTTTACTAAGTGCACCAAATTGCCTTTTTTATCGAGTATCGCCCAGCTTGGATACACTTGCACGCCAAGCTTATTAATCACCTCGCCTGAAGCGTCTAATAATACGGGTAGTTTAGGATAATCAGCTTGCACACCTGCATACCAAGTCCTGAAGTCGCTCTCTGCTTTTTCATTGAGATGACCGGGACTGGCAACGGTGACAAGGTTTAAACCGGCAAACTTAGGATCGGTACGCCACTCTTCGGTTTCTGCAAGCGTGCCTAGACATAACGGGCACCAGCTTGCCCAAAATTTAATTAAGGTAGGTTTATTCGGGTCAATGACGGCCGCGCCTGTATCGCCCAAACCCTTGGTCAATTGCGGCAACGCTTGCATTTGCCCGAGCATGTCAGATGGCAGCATATCCCGTGAATTTTTTACACCGCTGTTTTGGCTACTGGCATTTGCATTGCTCTTAGCATTGTTCTTAGCATTATTTTCTGCGCTACTCATTTGCCCGCAAGCAACCAAAATCCCTGCACTTAACACCGTCGTTACCCCAAAAGCACTGACGCTTTTTAACCAACGCGCAGCTGTTCGTGGGGACTGTGTCGCTAAATCATGAGGGTTGCTGCCCTTATCAGAGCGATTTGTATGATAAGACTTATTATCTTGTTTATCAGGTAGCATGAAGTATCCTTTTCACAAAATATTACGTGCACCCGCTTAATGATTAATAATTGTCAAGCGTATTCAAAATCAATAAAGCAGAATGAATGTTAGTGAAAGCAAATAGATTGCGAGATATATGAAAATAAAAAGAATGACAAAGACATTAGACTATCTTAATAGTATACATAGCTAGTGGAGTCTACTTTAATAGTAAATAAGCGGTTGCTACACTTCTTTAACAACGCCGTAAGAGTAATGATATACACAAGTGAGCACAAAGAAATGATGTGAGCAATTATTAATGGGCGATTATATTCATATGAGGATAAAATAATAAAAAATCAATATTACGAAACTAATCAATCACTTAATAAGACATTTAATAGTCAATATCAGTTAGGTTAAGAATATAAGGTAGTTAACTTTTAGCACCCATAAATTGCGCCACATAATCATCAGCGGGATTGTTGCGTAACTCAGTTGCGCTACCAGTTTGTACCAGCCGCCCACCATTTAAAATACTGATACGTTGACCAACTTTCACTGCCTCATCGATATCATGGGTAATAAAGACGATAGTTTTATTAAGCCGTTCTTGTAAATCAAGCAACTGGTCTTGTAGTTGCGCGCGAATAAGGGGATCAAGTGCGGAAAATGCCTCATCCATCAGTAAGATTGGATTGTCGGTTGCCAACGCCCGTGCCAGTCCCACCCGCTGCTGCATACCGCCAGACAACTCATCAGGATAGCTGCGTTCTAGATTGGGTAGCCCGACCTCATTGAGCCAATAACTTGCCACTTCATGGCGCTCCTTGGTACTCATTTTACGCACACGTAAACCGTAAGCGACGTTTTGTAGCACCGTCATATGAGGCACCAAACCAAAATGCTGAAACACCATACTGACCGTTTGCTGGCGATAATGCTGTAACTCTTTATCATTGAGCGCTAGGATATTAATAGCAGAAGACTTTTCGTTTCTATCCGTTAATTGCTCTTCGCTTGCGACCGCTGAATTAGAGACGGTTCCCGCTGTAGATTCTTTCGCGTTAATAGCGGTATCGACCCAAATTTTGCCGCTGGTTGGATCAATTAAACGATTGATATGGCGTATCAAGGTTGATTTACCAGAGCCTGATAAGCCCATTATACAATGCAGCTCGCCCGCTTTAACGCTCAAATTGATATCATAAAGACCGACCGAATAGCCAGTCTGCTTTTTGACGGCAATGCTGTCCATACCTTCTGCCAATAATGCCAAGGCCGACTGCGCTTGCGAGCTATTGGCACTATAAATCTTGCTGATATTTTCTAATTGAATATGGTTCATTGTGGCTCTCATTTTTTATTTTTATGATTCATCATTAACCAATCGGGCGTCTGCCCGCATCAATGGTTTTTTGCCGCGCGCGTTTTCCTTGCCCAAAGGCCTGCGTGATACGGTCAATAATGATGGCGACGATGACAATAGCAGTACCCGCTTGTAAGCCTTGACCGATATTGAGCGTTTGAATCGATTGCAGCACATCTTCCCCAAGACCCGGCGCGCCAATCATAGAAGCCAGCACCACCATGGAGAGCGACATCATTACTGCTTGATTGATACCTGCCATGATGCTCGGCAGCGCTTGCGGCAATTTAATCCAAATCAGCAGTTGCAAATGGGTGCTACCAAACGAGCGTCCTGCTTCGACCATTTCATGATTGACTTGGGTAATTCCAAGTGTGGTCAGACGAATCAGCGGCGGCAAGGCATAGATAATGGTGGCAAATAGCGCAGGTACTTTACCAATGCCGAATAACATAAGCACGGGTATCAAATAGACAAAGCTTGGCATGGTCTGCATCACATCGAGTATCGGTGTGATAATTTTACGCAAGATTTTACTACCAGACACTGCGATACCGATTGGAATACCAACCACCACCGTGACCAGGACTGATACAATAAGCAGCGCAAAGGTATCAATCAGCGCACCCCATAGTCCAAACGCACCAATTAGAAATAATCCGACGCCACATGCCAGCGCGAACCATATTTTACGAACGCCAAACCATGCCAATACGGTCACCAGCGCAATGATTAGCCACGGCGGCATAAAGGTTAAAAAGCGCTCGATGGGTAACAATAGATAGGTTAAAGCGGCGCTACTAACACTGCGAAAAACGTCACCATAGTTTCTAACCACAGTCGCTAAGACGTTATTGAGCGATGTTTCAAGCGACCATGCAGGAAAGCTTGAGGACACGCTGAATAAGTTAGCGGTATTATTGTTTGTTGATCTATTTGGGGCAGCGTTATTTGACAAAGCGCCACCATTCAAGCTGACACCAAGCGTCGCCGCCATCTTCTGCGCCGCTTCTGGCGTTATCCACGTCTGCCAAATATCAGGATTTTGACGTAAAAATACCAGCGCTTGCTCATCACCGCTGCGCTTGTTTTCACTCATCTCTAAAATAGCGCCGTTGAGCTGATCCGGGGTAAATTTAACTTGTTTAAAAAAATCGGTCAGCTCAGGATTAGATTGTATAAAAGGCGTCGATACCGCGATACTCAAAGGAGAAACAGGAAAACCTGAGATGCAATCAGAAGTACCATCAGCTATTAATAAATCTTGCCAACAGGCATCATCGTGCGCAGGGAACTCTAATGGCGCAAAGTCGTATTTTGCCATGAGCCCAGTTGGTTGCCAGTAATAAAACAATAAGGGTTTATGCTGTTCAAAAGCAGAGGATATTTCGGCATCGAGCGCGGCGCCCGTACCAGGATGAACACTATTAAAAGTCTTATCTAAACCGGTATTTTTTAATAAACGGGTATTAAAAATCTCACATGCCCATCCTGACGGACAGTTCATAAAGCGCGACTTGCGCGGGTCTTCAGGGTCTTTAAATAGCTCAGCGTATTTGGGCAAATCTTGATAACGACGCAGACCCGGATTTTCCTCTAGGACATATTTAGGCACATACCATCCTTGGGTCGCACCGCCTTCAAGCGTATCGCCAATAATGGCCACCTTTTTGTCCTCGATCGCTTGCTCTAAAATCGGCGAGCGCCCTATCCACTGTTCGCCGATTACTTGGATATCATCTTGCAGCAGAGCATTTTCAAGCGCCGGACCAGCACCCGGTACCTCAGTCACTTGGCAGCCATAGCCGTTTCCAGTGATATATTTCAACACCCCAGTGGTAAATTGCCCACTCTCCCACGTAAGCGCGCCAAATTTAATCGGCGCATCACAACTTGATACAGCAGCAGATACGGGCAACGACAATATGAGTGAGCTTATTAACAATAAGCTAAAAGCAATCCATTGGCGCACGGCAGATCCTATTTATCGTTATTATTCTTGAAATTATCTCTAAGTTTAGTAAAGCTTATTTTTACACCTAAAGTCTGTTGTTTATTATTAATTTATTTACTTAGAGTGCGTCTAAAAACTAGCACTATTTTGTTTAGGTGGTCTACAAAGTGTAGCGATTTATAGATAAGATGACAAATGCTCATTCATTCTAAAAAGCGGTTTTTAACTACTTATTTTGAATGTTCTGAAGGTAATGGATTAACTTTTAGATAAAAAATAGCACCTACCTGAGTAGATGCTATTTTTTATAACGCTACTTATTTAGAGCGTATTGTTATTTTAAAAACAGTGCCATGGCTTTTTTAAATACACCACCATACGGCGGCAATAAAATATTAAGACCATTGAGCTTCGATTGTATGAATACCGGCTTCATATGACTAAGACGCTCAAAACCCGCTTTGCCGTGATAAGCGCCCGTACCTGAGTGCCCAACCCCGCCGAACGGCAAGTCATGCTGCGCCACATGCATAATGACTTCATTGATACACAGACCGCCTGACACCGTATTGTTACGCACCTGATCTATCTCGCTATTGTTATCACCAAAGACGTATAGTGCCAACGGGCGTGGGCGCTCATTGATAAAACGAATGGCATCATCAAGGCTGTCATAGTGCATCAAGGGTAAAATCGGCGCAAAAATCTCGTTTTGCATCAGCTCACTATCAGGCGCAGGCTCTTTGACAATCACTGGCGGCATCAGGCGGCTGTCGTGATCAGCATCTGCATCCGTCAACTGATGGATATGGTCATCTTCTAGATCATCGAGATAGCCTTTGACGCGTTTAAACTGCTCGCCGTTGATGATGTGCGAGTAATCAGGATTGTCTGCAATATTGGGATAATGCTTTTCCATCCACTCTTTTGCCAGACGGGTAAATTCCTCATGATATTGACGTTGAACCAATACATAATCAGGCGCAATACAGGTTTGACCCGCATTAAGCGTTTTACCCATCATCACGCGATTAACAGCGTTTTCTAAATTAGCACCTTCTAAAACGACAACCGGCGACTTACCACCCAGCTCAAGGGTGACTGGCGTTAAGTTCGGTGCCGCCGCCGCCATGACTTTTTTGCCGACCGCAGTCGAGCCGGTATACAATAAATGGTCAAAAGGCAGTTTACTAAAGGCTTCGGCAATCTCAACTTCGCCAATCACCACAGAAACCATATCCGGTGAAAAATAACGCGAAATAGTCTCAGCAAAGGTTTGAGCAAATTGCGGTGCCGCCTCGCTCATCTTAATCATAATGCGATTGCCCGCTACCAGCGCATCAATCATCGGTCCGACTGCTAAAAATAGCGGGTAATTCCAAGGCACCATAATACCGACCACGCCAAGCGGCTGCGGCTGAATCTCATTATGAGCTGGCATATAAAGCGCTGAAATCGATACCCGCTGCGGCTTCATCCATTTTTTACCATTCTTTTTTGCATGGCTAATACCGGTAAAGCTTGGAAATAGCTCAGCAAACTGTGTTTCGGACTCACTGCGATAGCCAAAATCGGCACTAATCGCTTTGGCAAGTAGCGCTTGGTTGTCGCTTAGCATCACCTCTAAATTATCGAGTTGATTTTCACGCGTGGTCCAATCATTGATAGGCTGCGTGCGGCTCAGCTTTTGTAAGCGCGCAAATTGCGCTTGCATATCAGCGACCGTTTTAATGATACTAAGAGACTCATCTGCATTATGGGCATGATTTGGTTTTTGAGTTTGATTGGTTGGCGTAGGCTCATTTTGAGAGGGTGTATTTTGATTACTATCAGTCATTTACCTTCCTTGTTATAAGCGTTAGAGTCGGTACGCTATCATAGATTTAAGACTCTGAATGTATGGTCGTTAAAATAAGCAGTCGCTAAAAAAGCGGATGAGATTCCATTCAATGCTGCTAAACACTATTCTATTCAATGCCGTTTAATGTAGCGTATTGTCCAATCAATGAACAGCACCTTTGATTGACTACTGGGTTTGTATGAAATACGTGTCCGCTAAGGCTTGTATTGCTGGAGTTTATCAGTATTTTTATCAAAGCTCGGTCTATTAATTTATAGCACAACTATTAAAATTTAGATTTGGGCACAAATGCTAAAACTGCTACACTAAATATCAATAATAAGCACGTTTCTTAATAACAAAACCATAAGACAGTCACTCCCATGCAAAATACCGCGCAACCCCTCAATGAAATGCTAGTCAGCAAATCGCTCTCAGCTGCTGACTACGTTCCCACCCTTGATGCCATGCTATCACGTACATTAGCGCGTATCGCCCTCAAAAAAGAGCAGGGTTTACGCACCCCTGATGAGCTATGGATTGTCGATCATAATGATGTCTATACACTAGGACAAGCCGGTAAAGAAGAGCATATCCTGCAACGTACCAATACCCCGATTATCAAGACCGACCGCGGTGGTCAGGTGACATGGCACGGGCATGGGCAGCTGGTTATCTATTGGTTGTTTGATTTAGAAAGCTTGGGCTGGAGTGTGCGCAATATGGTATCGCACGCCGAGCAAGCGATTGAAGATGTCATCAATGACTGCCTAAAGAGCCACGCGTCTAATAGTGTCAATACCAGTACCGATATCAGCGCCCATGCCCGCCGTGATGCGCCCGGTGTTTATTTATATAGCCATCTAAATACTGCCAGCAATGACAAGGCTCAACCACTCACTGAGCTTCCGACCGATGACGCTATTATGCTGGGTAAAATCGCCTCACTTGGCTTTAAAATCAAGCATGGTTTTAGCTATCATGGCGTTGCGATTAATTTAGATTGTGATTTATCGGCCTTTAATGCGATTAATCCTTGCGGCTATGCGGGCATGCAAATGTTACGACTGGCTGACTTCGTTGCGATGGATCAGCAAACGCAGGATGAGCAAACGGCAGATGAACAACTGGCAGTGCAGACCGCTGAACAATCTATGCAAGCAATGACCAACTGTTTAAGCTATGAGCAAGTGACCAAAAAACTTATCGATAATATTGCCAAGCGTCATGCTGGACATATCCAATTACGTGCCCTCGCCCCAAAGTAATTTTCCAAGTTTTTTTATACAGTCTTGCTTGCACAGTTTTTTAAATTAAATACTGTTCTTTGCATAATCCTTTTTTGCATAATATCGTGCACGCTTAGACTTAAGCATTGTGAGAAAATTTGAGTCAAACTTGTTATAATCGCAGGCGCACAAATTGGGCGCAGCAATAACCTTAGCGCGCCAACATCTAACCCTTTATCATTGAAGCATTCATAACAAAAGCACCTTGGAGCAATTTATGGCAGATTTTAATAAAATTTTGGACGCAGGCGACGTCGATGGCGGCATCATTAATGTGGTCGTAGAAATCCCAACTGGTAGCAGCCATAAAATTGAGTGGAATCGCGAATTGGCAGTTTTTGAGCTTGACCGTGTTGATCCACAGATTTTTGCTAAACCTTGTAACTATGGTTTTATTCCGCAAACCCTTGATGAAGATGGCGACGAGTTAGACGCGCTTATCATTACAGAACAGCCTTTGCCTACTGGTATTTTCTTAAAAGCGAAAGTAATCGGCGTGATGAAATTCGTTGATGATGGCGAAGTTGATGACAAAATCGTCGTCGTACCGGCTGACGACCGTGATACAGGCAATGCTTACAACAGCCTAGAAGACTTACCAAAGCAGCTGATCAACCAGTTACAGTTTCATTTCAGCCACTATAAAGACCTTAAAAAAGCCGGTACAACGGTGGTCGAATCTTGGGGTGACGTCGCAGAAGCTAAAGAAGTCATCAAAGAGTCTATCCAACGCTGGAAAGACTTATAAATTGTCCTAGATAATTCAAAAGAAGCGTTTATTGCCATTTTTTATTGAAATACGATAAGCGCCATGAAAATACCGCAGACATGATAATGGTTGCGGTATTTTTTTGCTTGAATTTTGCGCCGATAAAATGGTTATAATACCCTCACCTACCTAGTATCACACCCAAATAAGGACTGTCATGTTTGACTCTGATTCAGGCTCAACGCCCGCCAATAAAAAACTGCCAAAAGCCGTTATGATGATGGTCGAAAAAGGCAATTTGGTGCAGGCGATTAAAACCTTGGCCGCTGATGAAAATATCAGTATGGATGCCGCCAAATCTCGCATAGATGCTTATGAGCTTGCGCTAAAGAACAAGCAGCAGCAAACCCTCACGACTATCGCCAACAAACAAGGTATCCCAAGCCAAGCCTTTAGCTTTGATAGAGAACAAGTGGAAGAAGAGTCGGAGCGCTTGACGAAGACTCGCGTGAAAACCACACCCACAGAGCAAGGCTTCCAAAGTCTACAAGAGGGCGTTGACAGCCAGCTCAATGACTTGGGCTATAAAAAACCGCTTATTCCTTATTGGGCAAAGCGGCTATTGGTCATTGCTGCGGTGATGGCAGGGTTATTTTGGATAATGTGGCGAATTTTTGGCTAGTCTGTTATAAGTGGTTCCATTATGGCAGTCTGTTTTAAGTGGTCTGTTAATAGGTTTAAAGGGTGAAACAGCTGGTTCCGTTGGGGTATACCCTAAAAAACTTCCGCCAGTTGTCTGATTAAAATCTCCCAAGTTTAAGTGTACGGGATTGACAGCAGGGATCAGTGTGTCTAAGGCTTCCTAGGTAGATTTGGGCAACTTGAGGTTTGGTAAATTCTAACGTACGGATTAAAACCACCTAGCTAGCCGGATATCCCTTGCCTTACTATTTACAGGTTCGGGTTCACAATAATTTTCACTGCTGATTCATTGTTGTGAATTAAAGTCTCAAAGCCTTTAGCAATCAAGTCATCCAATTTGATACGTTGAGTAATAAAGGGCTCAAGGTTCACTAAGCCATCTTCGACCAATTTGATGGTTTCTTGATGATTGTTTACATAACCAATAGTCCCACGTACATCGAGCTCCTTCATGACTACGCTATGTACATTTACGGAAGCTGGGTGGCTCCAGATAGAGACAATCACAACCACACCAGTAGGTTTAGTAAGTTCAACCAGCGAGTCCAATACCTTATTGACGCTGGTGCATTCAAAAGCCACGTCCACACCGCGGTTATCCGTAAGCATCATGACTTCTTCAGTCAAATCTACTTCAGTCGGATCTAAAATGTAATCGGCAATCCCACTTTCTTTAGCCTTCTCTTTGCGCTTGGTACTCAATTCAGTGAGAATGACGGTAATGCCTTTGGCTTTTAAAACTGCCGCCAATAACAATCCAATCGGACCACCGCCACCGACCAAAGCAACATCACCTGCTTTGGCGCCACTGCGCACAAAAGCATGATAGCCAACGGCTAACGGTTCAATCAAGGCTGCTTGATCTAATGGTATTTTATTAGAGATAGGATGTACCCAGCGGCGCTTGACCGCAATTTTTTCAGACAAACCACCACCGCGACCACCAAGACCAATGAAGTTCATATCTTTTGATAAGTGATAATTCTCACCAGGCGCGGTAGAAACATCATCAGCGATAATATATGGTTCAACCACGACATGCTGACCGATCTCAATATCATCAACACCCTCACCAATAGCATAAACGACGCCTGAGAATTCATGACCCATAGTGATTGGGGCAGACTCTCCTGAGATTGGGTGAGGATGACCGCAAGGGGGAATAAAAATAGGACCTTCCATAAACTCATGCAAGTCGGTACCACAGATGCCACACCAAGCGACATCGATTCCAACGGTACCCGACTCTACAGTAGGCTCTGGAATATCTTCAATACGAATATCGCCTTTGTCATAAAAACGTGCCGCTTTCATATAAATCTCCTTTGATTGTCATTAAAAAAATATTGGATGGTGCATCAAAAATTATGCTGGCATCAAACGTAGCCATAATGGATGGTTGTAAATATTTGGCTGAGCAGATAAAAAATAGGCCTAGATGCCCTAACCTCAAAATCATTATCCACTGCCAAAGCAAGATTGCAACCGTGAGCTACACACATATAAGCCTAAGAGAACGATATCAGATTTATGGCATTAAAAGGGCATAACATGGCAGTCAATTTGTAGTAGAAGCTGTCAAAAAGATAACAGACAACAATCGTAACTTGAGTGCAACTGTTCAGCAGCTCGAAATAGAGATGCAAACGTTATCTAATTGGCACAATAAAGCTAATCAAGGCAAACTTGCAGGAACTGAGCAGTATGATCCTAATCTTATGGCAGCTATTCAGGAAATAAAGCAGCTCAAGCGGCAGCTTAAAGTAGCTGAAGAGAAACGAGAGATCCTAAAAAAGGCGACAGCGTACTTCGCAAAGCAAAGCTAATCAGGTACGCCTTTGTCAAAGACAACCAGCACTTCTTTAGCATCACCACTATGT
The DNA here is from genome assembly GCF_002836335.1 of Psychrobacter sp. Sarcosine-02u-2. Taxonomy (NCBI): domain Bacteria; kingdom Pseudomonadati; phylum Pseudomonadota; class Gammaproteobacteria; order Moraxellales; family Moraxellaceae; genus Psychrobacter; species Psychrobacter sp. Sarcosine-02u-2. The sequence goes on from NZ_PJBX01000112.1 coordinate 23,109, forward strand.
GCCGCGTGCTAAATGTTAAGCCATCAAGCTATGACGATTGGATAAATCGCGATATTAGTGAGCAACAGATACATTGTAACCAGTCTGAGCTACTGGTTAGAGCCGCTCACAGTGAAACTCGTGAGCGATATGATGCTGATTGACCTATGCTGTCAATCCCGCAGACATTAACTTAAGAAGTTTTATTTACTCAGCCTGATGATAATGATCAAACTACATTTGTCTTGGCATTTTATAGACCAAACCTTTTTGAATCTTAATCTAGCTGTGTTCAAGCTCAATATATTTAGTAATATTGATAATGGCATGAAATTCTTTTATAGCCTTGCTATACGCTAAATCATTCTTCAACGTACCTAAAAGCTCTCTATAGGGATATTATCGAAACAGTTGTACCGCTTGAACATCGAACCTTTAAATTAATGCTTGGCAAACCAAATCTACTGCCGTGCGCTTACTACTACATATAATAATTACACAATAAAACAAAGAACCCATATAACTTAACATCTAATACTTGAACAGTTGGTTAATATAAGGATTAAGAAGCTTAACATAAATAAATAAGAAATAAGAGAAGCCTGTGGAACGTGCAGAGCAAGAGCGCTCATTACACACTAAAAATAAGATATTATCAGCTGCCCTTTCCGAGTTTGCTTCAACAGGTTTTGATGGTGTTTCAACGCGCGCCATTGCTAAAAAAGCAGAGGTGAACCATACCTTAATTAGCCATCATTTCGGCTCTAAAGAGGCCTTATGGAAAGCCACTGCAAAATTATGTTTTGAGATTTACAGTGAACATAATTTTGAGAAGCGCAGAAACATGCAAGATGCTGAAGCTCCTACTTTAATACGAGTGCTGTTAAAAGATTCTATAAGGTTTTGTGCCAACTACCCTGATATTCATCATTTTTTGATCCAGGCCAATCAGGGCGATTCGGAAAGACTTGACTGGTTTGTCGAAAACTATTTACGCACTATTTATGATGAAGAGCTGGATATTATTCGAAGAGCACAAAAACTAGGATTGGCTCCTCAAGGAGATAGCATGCATATTCGCTACTTACTGCTGGGGGCAGCAACGTCTATTTATACATTTGCCCCTCAGTTTACAAGATTATCTGGGAGCGATCCTTTTTCCGATGAATTTATTGAACAGCATGTGGACTATGTTTTATCGCTCTTTAGTAGCGGCACCAAAAAGCTATGAGATAGATCACAATGATCTATCTCATAGCTTTTTTTTGTATTAAAACTGCCTAATATTATATCAAGCCGTTATTTTGCAACATACATAGATATCGAGATAAAAATGAGTTCAATCACTAGAAACATCTTTGGCACCATCAATAGAAGCATCAATTATTGGTATATTCCACTTGTTGTTGGCATTATCTTTATTGCCACCGGGATATATACCTTTGTTTCACCGCTTGAGTCTTATGCTGCGCTCGCTATTTTGTTCAGCATATCTTTCATTATTTCAGGCATTTCTGAAATTGCATTTTCTTTATTGAATAAAAAGGTACTTAATAACTGGGGTTGGTTTTTAGTCCTTGGGATTTTAACGTTCATTGTTGGTGTTCTTTTGGTGGTTAACCCAGCAATATCGCAAGCCACACTGCTTTTTTATGTCGGTTTTTTAGTATTGTTTCGTTCCATTAGTGCTGTCAGCCATTCATTCGAGTTAAAAGAATATGGCTTTTCTGACTGGGGGTATTTAGCAGCAATAGGGGTTGTCGGTATTGTTTTCTCCTTAATCTTATTAGCTAACCCTGTACTTGGTGGCATGACAGTTGTTATATGGACTGGTTTAGCCCTGATCACCAGTGGTTGTTATAGTGCATACCTTGCTTTTAAATTAAAAAAACTAAAAGACTTACCAAATAAGATTTCTAATGAACTAAGAAGTAGATTCAATTTAGTCTCTCAAGAAGTTAATAACGTCTTAAACAATAAACAATAACTATATTCTCATTTAATCACTGACCTATAAATATTTAAGTTAATAGCAGCTTCATTTTAAAACAACACTGAGTTATAAGATTCTTTAACCCACTAAGGGGATAATAATGAAAAAGACTAATGAAAAACAAAAAACTATCGACAGCTTTCCACATCAACCAGATGCTAGTAAAGCCTATCCACACCATTACCCACAAAACACCTTGCCGTTTGCTGACAAAATAGGCAACTATCAACGCAATATCGGTAGACCGACCGACGCTTACAAAGACAGTAAAGTTTATATCATCGGTAGCGGCATCGCAGGCTTATCTAGTGCTTACTACTTCATTCGTGATGGTAAAGTACCAGCAGAAAATATCACCTTTTTAGAGCAACTGGAGGTGTCAGGCGGCTCCATGGATGGCTCAGGTAATGCTGAGAATGGCTACGTCATACGCGGTGGCCGTGAGATGGAATTTACCTACGAGAACTTTTGGGATGTCTTCCAAGATATTCCTGCAGTAGAGATGCCAGAGCCATACAGCGTACTAGATGAATATAGACTGATTAACGATGATGATCCTAACTATTCAATCGCTCGTTTGGTACATCAGCAAGGTAAAATCAAAGAAACGAATGGTGTTACTCTAAAAAAATCTGACCAATTAGCATTGATACGTCTACTACTAAAACGCAAAGAAGAATTAGATGATGTGCGAGTCAATGATTACTTTAGCGACAGCTTCTTTGAAAGTAACTTCTGGATACTTTGGAGCACCATGTTTGCCTTTGAAAAATGGCACAGCTTGCTTGAGTTAAAACTATATATGCACCGCTTTTTGCATGACTTAGATGGTCTGCATAATATGTCGATGCTAGTATTTCCAAAATACAATCAATATGATGGGTTTATCGTACCGCTACGTAACTATCTCATCGAAAAAGGGGTTAAATTCCAATACGATACTTCGGTGACGGATTTAGATATTGAGTTTAATCAAGCTGATGACCATGAATCTGTTAAGGGTTCAGCTAATGAGCCAACCAAAACGGTCAAAGCCATCATTGCAGAAGTAGGTGGTAAGCCTACCCGTATTACTATTACAGAGAATGATTATGTAGTAGCAACCACAGGCACAATGACTGATGATACACGATATGGTGATAACGATTCTGCGCCAAACCTAGATGCTATGTTAGACAATCAAGGGCAATCAAAAGGTTGGACGCTTTGGAACAATCTTGCTCATAAGTCCAGCGTCTTTGGTCATCCTGGAAAATTCAATGGTAATGTGAATGAGTCTGCATGGATGTCAGCCACACTGACTTGTAAGCCTTCTGCATTGGTAGATAAGGTTAAAGAGCTGTCTGTTAATGATCCATACTCAGGTAAAACAGCGACAGGTGGTATCGTCACCTTTACCGATTCTAACTGGGTAATGAGCTTTACTTGTAACCGTCAGCCGCATTTCCCTGATCAACCAAAGGACACCTTAGTACTTTGGGTGTATAGTTTGCTGATGGATAAAGATGGCAATTATATTAAGAAACCAATGCCAGAATGTACAGGTAATGAGATTTTAGCAGAGCTCTGCCACCACCTTGGTATTATCAATGAGTTAGACGGCGTGGTTGACAATACCATTGTTAGATCTACTTATATGCCATATATCACCTCACAGTTTATGGTACGTGCGCAAGGCGACCGCCCTGAAATTGTACCGCAAGGTTGTACTAATCTAGGCTTAGTAGGACAATTTGTCGAAACTAGAAATGATGTGGTATTCACCGTCGAAAGCTCTGTTCGTACGGCTAGAGTCGCGGTATATAGCCTACTGAATATCAAAAAACAGGTGCCTGATATAGATCCATCGCAATATGACATTCGTCACCTATTACGAGCGGCAAATACGCTAAATGATGGCAAAGGATTTATTGGAGAAGGCTTATTACGTAAGCTATTAAAAGATACCTATTATGAGCATATCTTGCCACCTACCCATCTAGATAGTCAGGAAGAAACGAAGCGTAATGACTCTATTTTCTCAGAGTATTGGGAGTCTATTAAAGGTATTTGGCATAAATAAGCTCCTTTAGACTGCAACGCTTGTGGTGGCTTAAACGCTCAGTCACCATAAGATAGTGAAGGTGGTAGATGAAACTCTAGTAGTGATCTGTAGCTTGTAGCTGGCTATTTTAAAAGCTAAGGCAGTTACAGTTACTATGATGATTTCTCTATCACCTTTTTTTGTGCTTTTGTAATACATGGATCATGTGAGCTACACAAGACAGTCCTGTAGAAACCAAAATGGGAGATCTTAATAAGAAAAATTAATGATAATAACCCCTGCTATTGATTTAGTCGCCATTAAATTCACACCTAATGCTAGGAGTTCGATGTCTGTATAACGCACTGAACATGTTCCAATAATGGTGTTAAATCACTACCTTTTCACCATCTAAAATGGGCAGTATAGAACTCTCCAAACCGACCATTGTTCCTAGAAGAATAATTATGGCAAATACTAGCAGCTCGATGTCTACTATATAGCGCACCGATCACAGATAGAATATATAGGGCAAGTACACAACGAAGTACACTCAGACTATTTTAGCGAGTTGAAACGTTGCTACCATTAGCCCACAACCAAAGCTTCGAATCCTCACTAGGGTACCGAGCCAGTGAAGGGCTGATTGGTTCGGTGTAGGTATATCTTAATATAAAAATACCTGTAAGGCATTTAGTTTAGTTGGCTCATATCCTTGTCTATCAGAGTACAGTGGTCAATTTTAAATATTGGATACACATCAATAATAGTAAGTCTTTTAGCGTATAAATCCTGATAATTCAGATATTCTATAATGATCTGATTTTCATATATCATGACCCTCATCGCTCCTTCTTCATATATCTTAAATATTACTGCTTCATCTTGATATACATAAGCAGATATTGAGTTCTGCATATCACTGATAGAAAAAACCATTTTTTTATTTTGTGTATCAATGAATATGGATTCTAGCAAACCATCCTTATCTATATGACTCTCGCATCCAAACATCTCCATAAAATCTACATCTTTAGGATAAAAGAACGACATTTTCTTTCCTATGATCAAAGTCTGTGGTCAATTAATTTCGTACAATTTAGGATGATAGACAAAAGAATGCTAATTATATAGCCAATGCTTCGCTACCTGTATAGCGCACCGAACATATTCCCATAACGGACGTTATGTTAAATAAAAATCCACTACCTACCCATTTATATAATTAAACATAATTTTAAGACATTAAAAAAGAGATACCATAGCATCTCCTTTTTAAATTCATCAGACATATTATCTTAGTGATGCTCACCCGGTAAAATTCTGGCAAAGGCACGCTGAGCAATATTTGGTTTTTTATCACTCGTCAATCCAGCGCGGGTACTTGGAAAAATACGATAACCCATCGATTGAATACCAACGTTAATTGCTGGTGCTAATGAATAAGTCGCCGAGGCAAATTTGCCCATGTTACTGGCAATACTGTTTGGTTTATGGACAATCGCTTTGGCAACCATCATCGCCGCCTCATCCGACATAAGCGCAGGCATGTAGCGGTATAACTTAGTAGGCTCAATCATCGGCGTACGTACCAACGGCATAAAGATATTGGTAATCGTAACATTATCGCCCTTCACTTCAGCAGCCAAGCAGCGGCTAAAGGCATCCAATGCCGATTTTGAGGCGACATAAGCAGCAAAACGCGGGCTATTCGCCAGCACACCAATCGATGAGATATTAACAATTTGACCAGTCTGGCGCTCAATCATCGTCGGCAAAAACCCAAGAACTATTTTAACGGCGCCAAAGTAATTGATATCCATGGTACGCTCAAAATCATGGAAACGATCTATAGACTCGTGAACCGAGCGGCGAATAGAGCGTCCAGCGTTATTGACCAAGACATCAACATGGCCGAAATCTGCCAAAATTTGCTCGCTAACTTTTTCAATATCATCCATATTGGTCAAATCACAAGGGTAATAACTGGCCTTGCCACCAAGCTCCTCGATACTGTCTTTCACGGCTTTTAATTTGTCTTCAGTACGTGCCAACAAAATCACATGAGCACCGCATTCACTGAGCAAATAGGCTGTACGCTCACCAATACCACTTGATGCTCCTGTGATAATAATATGCTTATCTTTGACTGCTTTGCTGATTGCTTTTTTTGAGGGATTGGCCATAAAAGATCCTTTTCGTAAATGATATTTCCGTTAATGTTCGCCTAAAGCATAACAAATATAATTGGATTAAAGTTAATAAAGAAGCCGTAAAATGTATTTAATATCATGAATATTAGCAGCTGGGTATTTATTATCAAGTGCATTGCATGAACTACCCCCTACCTTAGAGGTAGGGGTTTCTTAGGTAACGCTCTTACTTGACACGGTGTTCTGTATCAGCGGTTAAGCGAATTGACTAAGCTAACCCTGTCGCACCGACAGTTTTTGATTGTTTAGCCAGTAACAGCCCTTGATGTAAGATATTGATACTGGCGTTAATGTCTCGATCATTTTTCTGCAAACAACTTGGGCAATCCCATGTTCTGACCGATAGCGGTAATTCAGCTTTATTCAGTAAATGATCGCAGTTTGAGCAAGTCTTAGACGATGGATACCATCGGTCTATTTTGACAAGCGCTTTGCCGTACCAGTCTGCTTTATAGGTCAGCATGA